>JAEWME010000459.1 GCA_023393265.1 Bacteroidota bacterium
AATATCTTCAAAATTTTTCGGGTCATCCATGTTAATCTGGTACTCATAATAAGTATCCAGTATCTGCAACCAGTAATTATTATGAAGTTTCGATTGTTCGCGATTTTTCAGCAAGTTTTTCACTGCCTTATCAAGATCTTCCTGAGTAGGGCCATTTTCTGCAACTTTATCGATTTCACGATAAATAATTGATTTCAGGTAAGCCGCTTTATCAGGATCGGTGTCAAAGCTCAGTGTCATATTTTTCTCTGCTTCAGGATATAGCGACGAGCTTGCAGAAACTCTAACACCATAGGTTCCGCCTTCTTTTTCCCTGATTTCTTCCGTGTAACGCAAGTTCAACACATCCCTGAAAACCGAAAAAATGAGGTTTTGCTCCGGAGAATAGTCCATCTTCGCATTATAATTAATGAATACGGTGCCCTTTTTAACTTCTAGCGGAATCTCTATTTCCTTTTCTGTTTTCCCCTTCGGGCCTTCCACTTTTCGGTCGATCCAATTCTCTATTCTTGGAAGGTTTGTCAGCGAACCAATGTATTTTTCGGCCATTGTTTTGGCAGTTTCTTCGTCGATGTTACCAACAATGATGAAAGTGAAATCACCTGCATCGGCATAGCGGTCGAGGTAAATTTGCTCCATTTGCTGAAGCGAAATCTGCTCGAACAGTTCCGGATTCATCAACTTGGTTCTGGGGCTATGACTGGTCAAGATAAGCGAAAGCGAGTCGTTCATAATTTTCTGCGGGTTATTGGCCATGTTTGCCACATAAGCTTTGTAGCGACCAAGCAGCGCATCGTAGCCTTGCTGGTCGAAACGCGGCTTTTCGAAACCGAGGTACAGCAACTGCATCATCGTTTCGAAATCCTTCGGAGTACTCGATCCGTTGAAAGCCTCGTTTAACTCGCTCAGCGACGGATTCAAACTAACCTTTTTCCCGGTTAGCGCTTTTTTCAGTGCAGTTACATCATAGTCGCCCATGCCAAATGCACCAACAAACGAAGGCAACATCTGCGCCGAGGCAAGCTGATCATTTTCAACCTTCGAGCTTCCGCCAGCGCTATAAGCCAGGAGATTGACCTGATCCTTTTCGTAATCAGCTTTCCTGAAAACTACTTTAGTCTGGTTTGCCAAAGTCCATTCAACTGCATCGAACTCCGGAAGTTTTTTAGTTGCAACAACCTTCGATCCTTTCAAATCTTCTTTGATCAGGTTTGACGATACTTCCTGATCGACATAAGGTTCAAGCTTTGTATTTTCGATATTTGCAAGAATGGCCAATGCCGATTTTTCAGACAAATGCTTTGCTTCCGGTTTGTCGGGCCCTTTAACCACAATCACCCTGTTTTCAGGAGTAAACCACGATTTGGCAAGCGCCGAAATCTCGGCAGCCGAAATAGTTGGCAATACCTTCTGCGCAAAATCCCAGTCAAAGTCAATCGAAGTAATTGGCTCGCCATCGATGAAATTGCTTTTAAAGCCCGAAACAAAAACATCATTGTTTATTTTGTCGCGCTGTTTGTAGCGGCTTTCCATCGATGTAAGGTAATTGGTTTTCGCCCGTTCCAGTTCGCCCTCGGTGAACCCGTGCTGATAAATCCGCTGTGCTTCAGTATAAATTGAAGCCAAAGCCAACGAATCCTGATCGGGTTTCGATGTTGCCGACACATTCAGCGTTTCGTAACCCTGAACCAATCCGCCATAACTAATTCCTCCTGAAACAAAAGGAGGAACGCCTTTTTGCAGCAATTCGTTGATTCGTTCACGCGTCATCATCGAAAAAAGCTGCTCCATGGTCTGTTCCCTGAGGTAGGCCATATCTTTCACCTTTGGCGCATCGTGCTTGATGTAAAGCGCCACCGAATAACCGTCGGCTTCCTTATCAGTAGACAGCACATACAAAGGCTCTTTGTGGTCGGGCACAGGATAGAACTCGCGGTTCGACGGATTCTGAACGGGTTCGATTTTCGAAAGCAGTGCAACCACTTTCTTTTCAACCTCATCCACATCAATATCTCCAACGATTGCCACAGCCTGCAAATCGGTACGATACCATTCATGATAGAAACGGCGCAAGGCGTCGTATTTGAAATTTTTGATCACATCCAAATCGCCAATGACATCCCGGTACATGTATTTCGAGCCATCGAGCAAAATAGGTAACCATTGGCGCTGCATTCTGAATCCAGCGGTACGCCGTGTACGCCATTCCTCGGTGATTACGCCGCGCTCGGCATCAATCTCTTCTTCGGTGAGAAGCAGAAAATTAGCCCAATCGTTTAAAACCAGCAGACAGGTATCAACAAGTCCTTCATGTTTCACAGGGATGTCGCTCAGATTATAAACCGTTTCGCCATAACTGGTATAGGCGTTGATGTTTCGGCCAAACTGCACACCGTGTTTTTCAAGCGTATTGATAATACCTTTTCCGGGGAAATGCTGCGTGCCGTTAAAAGCCATGTGCTCCAGAAAATGCGCCAACCCGTTCTGGTCGTCGTTTTCGAGGAGCGCGCCTACATTTTGAATGATGTAGAAACTGGCACGTTCTTTTGGTTCTTCGTTGTGCTGAATGTAATAGGTCATTCCGTTAGGAAGTTTACCAGTTCTCACAGCAGGATCAGGCGGTACCGGTTGGGAAAGGTTCATTTGACAAACTCCGGTCCACGATGCCAGCAGCAAGGCGGATAACACGATTAATCTGAATCTGTTCATATGTTTAATTTTTTGATGAAAATTCAGTTTCCTGAAATAATATTATTCAATAAAGATATTGCTTTCCATAATAATGACAATAAGTAGACATTTTTTAGGAAAAATTACATCAGTAGCTGATTTCTCAGATTACATTAAAAATTCCATCAGCCAACACTAACTCAAACATGTCACTTCCTGAACTTTCAACCTTTTAAAATGTTTTGAATAATATTGACATATTATTACTGTTTTGAAAGTATTTAAAACTGTTTTCTTAAAAAAGCGTGTTACGGCGTTTGAATTTGGGAATGCTATTGACCCCTCAATACTCCTTGTTCATGGAAACTCAGCTCCATCACAGTTTTTCATGCCTATGATCCGATTGCTTGAAGCGAAATACCATCTTATAACTCTTGACCTGCCGGGACACAAAGAATCCGAGGCGTGGGAAAAGGAAGATTTTACCCGCGAAAACCTTGCGTTACTATTTAATTCAGTCTTGGATTATTTTGATGTGAAAGAAACTCACGCGTTTGGATTTTCAATGGGTGGATTGATTTTGCTTGAATGTTTTGATTTGATTCCCGCGATCAATAAAATTGTGGTCGCCGGTCATCCGCCGCTAACCTCAGTAAACGATATGAATGAAGCTTATAACTTAACTGAAGATATATCACTCTACTTGAAGGGGAACCTTTCAAATGAGGAAGCAGAACGCATCTACAAAGCGGTAATTGCAATTAAAAACAATCAATTAAAAGGTGAAATAAAAAAGGCACTTTTGGAAACAAGTCCTTTGTTCAGGGAAGGCTGTCTCTATCTGGCACAAAATGTAGGTAATCAGATAGACCGGTTAAATCAACTTGAACACCCCATTGCTATAATACATGCAGAAAAAGATCTAGCAATTCGGCATGACTATCTGGAGAAGTTGGAGATTAAGAACTTATGGAAACAAAGAATACAAGTAATCTCAGAGTGCGGGCATTTTATGATTTGGGAGAAACCGTCTGAAATGGCCATGCTTTTAGACCAATTTTATTCTGGCATTTAATTAAATCCATTTGTTTTTCAGGCTTAAATTAATCAGTCCTGAAATGTTACGCGTGGATGTCTTTCCCATCATATTCCGCTTATGGTTTTTCACAGTCTGAAGGCTTATAAATAACTTATCTGCAATGATTTTGCTACTTAATCCTTCATGTGAAAGTCGGAGAACTTCAACTTCTCTCGCCGATAAGACTGCCTTTGTCGACGGCAAATATGATTTATTGAAAACGTTTACGTAACCAACTCCATCGGCTAATCTTGATATTGTCAAAACTATGCTATCATCTGTTTTGAAATCGCTTATATCAGAAAATGTTGCCAGATTTAAAACGGGAACTCCAGACTGAGGCTCAAGATATGTGCTATGTTGTAAACACTGAATTACTCTCCCATCGCTACGTGTGATTCGGTAATTAAACGAAAACCGGTATTGCGAGATTTCCTTCTGTGGGATAAGCTTCCAATAATCTCTGACATCTCGGAATACTTGTTTATCAAAAACATTCCAATCCTCCGGAGCCCAAATTCTATTGTGAAAATCAACTCCGTCTTCGATGTATCTATTCCGAGGGTGCCCAACTACTTCTTCCGAATGTTCGCACATATACGCATATTTTCGACTGGAGTAATCAAGGAGGCAAACACCAAAAGGAAGATAATATGCTCCCAGTATTTTCTCATCTAAAATTTTGTGCAGCCCCGATAATTTGTTTAGGGGCGAAAAAGAATGACAGACTTCAAGATATTCCTCATAATAATTTCTGATCCCCGATTCTCTTTTCATAATTGAAAGAATTAATTAGCGTAAATATTGAACTAAGGGTTGCTTAAACTGCAATTAAAACATATACAGATATTAAAAGGTTTTTTTGCCAAATTAAAATGTTATTCAAAAAATGGTGCTTTAGTACTATTGAATCGAATTGTGCAGATGATGTAATTTTGAATTAGTCTAAATAATAAAATTTTACGCCATGAGAAGACTGTACCTGATTTCTGCTTTGATTCTCACAATCATTGCTTCTTACGGGCAAACAGCCGAGTTCGACCCCAACGACATAGCGATTTTAAAGGCGATCCGAGATAACGCTCCGGCGGATTCGCCATTAAAAACTGCATGGGCAGATGAAAGTCAGATTAGTACATGGGCCGGAGTTACCTGGAATAACTCAGTCCCAGCCAAGGTAACTGATTTGGACTTTGATTCTCAAAAATTAACAACCCTTGACGTTAAGGGACTATCAAAACTGCAAACCTTATGGTGCCCATATAATCAACTATCGTCGTTGGACTTATCTGGATTGGCAGATTTAGAAGCTCTGGAGTGTATTAATAACCATCTTACTTTTCTGAATGTTTCCGGTTTAACAAAACTTGATTTTATACGATGCGAAAATAATCAGCTTACTTCGTTAGACGTTTCAAGTCTGACTAGCCTTTCCACCTTAAATTGCGGCAACAACCAGCTATCTTCACTTGACGTATCGGGATTGACCAATATCTCATATATGGAAACTGAGGACAATAAAATCCCCTTTAGCCATTTACCTTTACCTAATTCCTCCTTTACTAGTTATCTATACTCACCTCAAAACAAAGTTTTTGAAGCCAAAAAAATTACTGTTGGGCAAGAGATTGATTATTCTACGGAAGCATTGATTGATGGAGCAACAACTGTTTTTACATGGTATAAAGATGGAACTGAGATTGCTGGCACAGACCAAACAGGGAAATACACGCCAATTGAAGCAGGTGACTATTATTGCAAAATGACGAACGCCAAATTTCCCGGCTTAACTTTAATTTCGAACACGGTTACAGTCATGGTTTCAACTCCGGAATTCGACCCCAATGATATATTAGTTCTAAAGGCAATCCGGGATAAAGCACCAGTCAATTCTCCTTTAAAAACTTTGTGGACCGATGAGTCCCTAATTGGAAGTTGGGCCGGAGTAACCTGGGACGACTCTTCACCTAAAAAGACATTAAAGTTAGTTTTTCCAGAGTATGCAAATTTAACAAATCTGGATGTGACCGGACTAAACAACTTGCAATATCTGGAATGCCTTAATAACCAGCTAGTATCTCTGAAAGTGTCAGGGCTAGCAAAGTTGGAAGAACTGTATTGCGCTTACAACAAACTTACTTCATTGAATCTATCCAATCTGATTAACCTTAAAATATTATACTGTGCTGAAAATCTTATCACTTCGCTGGATATTTCCGGGTTGGAAAATCTGGAGGGAATTGATTGCGAATCCAATCAAATTGCCTCATTGGACTTTTCAGGCTTGATGAAAATCCAAAAATGTTACTGTTCGGGCAATCTACTTACTTCATTAAAAATTTCAGGATTATCAAACCTAAAGGAATTGGCCTGTGACCAAAATCAGCTTACCTCTCTCGATGTATCCGGATTAGTATACCTCGAAAAAATTTATTGCGTTGAAAACATGCTTGAATCATTGAATTTATCCGGTTTAACAAACCTCCAATCTCTATCTTGTGATTTCAATCCTTTGTCAAAGCTGGATCTGTCTGGTTTAACAAACTTAGTAAAATTGACTTGCACCAATTGCCAACTGACTTCCCTTGATATATCCGGACTAGTAAATCTTGGCACTTTAGTTATCCTGGCAAACAATATTCCTTTTAGTAAAATGCCTTTGCCTGGTTCTTCTTTATCTCAATATTATTATGCTCCTCAAAATAATATTTTCAACAAGAAAGGAATCAGCGGAGGGCAAGAGATTGATTATTCATCAGAAGCCTTGATAGATGGGGCAGCAACCACATTTACATGGTTTAAAGACAGTGTTGTGATTGCTGGTACTGATCAAACCGGGAAATACACTCCTACAGAAGCCGGTGATTATTATTGCGAAATGACAAACACCAAGTTTCCCGGATTAACCCTGACAACAAATAATGTCACGGTTATTGGTGTAACTACCGAGCCGGTTCTAAAATTGGTTTCGAAACTCAGCGACGCAGTTATTCCGGCCAGCAATGTCTCGTACCAATTATTTTTAAAAACTAATAATTTATATTCTTCTGAGGATTTAACTCCTGTAATTAAAGGTGATACAACTTTTTTTTCAGTTGCAAAAGGTGAATGGATTGTTTTAGCCGTGTCAAATCAAACCCCCGGGGTATTTATTCCAACGTACACAGGAAACGTCGTTGATTGGCGTTCGTCCGAAAGTATTTCAGTTTCAGGTCAGGAAAGTATATTGAAAGAAATTTCGTGTGTTCTGCCTGATGTAATTAGCAATGGACCTGGGCAAATTTCTGGTAATATCTATGAAAATAATAACAATACAACAAAAAGTGTTTCCATTGTGAGCAACGTTTCCGACAACGGAATTCCGATTTCCGATGCGTTGATTGAGCTCTTTAAAGATGGTGGAACCATTCCTTCTTTAACTGTTTTTACGAATAATCAGGGGTACTACGAATTTGATGCACTTAAACCCGGAGATTATGAAATTGCTGTTGAAATCCCAGGATTTATTCAGTCTGAAAAATTTCCGGTTGCCATATCAGATAGTTTCCCCTCTGCTTCAATAAAATTTGGCGTCAACACAAACACCCAGGAAATCACAGACGCCAATTTACTACACGGTTCTACCCTTAAAATTTATCCCAATCCAAGTAACGGTAAGTTTACAATCGAGAGTAACTATGCTTTCAATTCCATGGAAATCTTCAATTTGTCGGGAGAAAAAATATACTCTAAAAAAGGAGGGCATTGGGAAACGGCATACATCGATTTGTCCTCACAAACGAAAGGAATCTACTTATTAAAAATAGATAATGGTAAAGAGGCTTATTCCGCCAAGCTTCTGATAAAATAAGGATCAAAAATTTATCTTCTATGAAACCAATCGTTAAAACGGTAGGCATTGCCTTCAGTTTAAGCTGCTTCATCTTGCCAGTTTATGCCCAAAATGCGACGATGTATTTCATGGATCATTCTCCTCAAAATATATTATTAAACCCGGCATTTTCGCCGAATGTGAAATTTTATCTGACTGCCGGAGGAACCTCATTCAATGTTTACAATTCAGGATTCAATTTTAAAGAATTTCAGGACTTTGTTGATAATTTGGGATCTGAAGAATACAATCCGGATGAATTCATCCACTCAATTGGGGAATACAACAAATTACGATCAGATATTCAGGCAAACCTATTTTCAATTGGATTGAAACTTAATAAAAAAACATATCTTTCCGTAGCTCTTAGCATGAACAGCTTAACAGAACTTAGGGCCGCATCGAAAATTGCTTATCTCCTTACCGATTTCAATGATTTATCAACCAGCACCTTCCCTCTGACCATCGATGGCATTGATTTAAAAACGAACAATCATTTATCTTTTGGATTCACTTATTCCAGAAAAATAACCGAACATCTTTCACTGGGAATAAGTCCTCATCTCAATTTAAATCTCGTAGGAATAAATACAAGGAATCTAAGTTATACCGTTAATCGTGATCAATCGGATTACGACAATATTGAATACAAAACCAGCATCTCTGGTGAAGCAACGTTAGGCTTACCTTTTGATATAAACCCCAAGGCCCTAAATGGAGATATATTAAATTTTGACGAAAATATTTTTCCGGATAACCTTCGTGACTACAGTACTCTTTCAAATCTTCTCAAGAACAAGAGCTTTTCATTTGACATTGGAGGCACCTACAAGCTAAAAACATGGACCTTATCAGCCAGCATCCTAAATGTAGGTTCGTTGAACTGGCAAACAAACGGATACAATATACAGGGAGATGGCGAAGATATTATTGCAAAAAAGACAGATAAAATAGCCATCCCATTGCCAAAAAAGATTTTCGTTGGATTGAGCCAGCAATTCGCAAAAAGATGGAATCTTGGTGTATTGTACAAAAACACCGCATATTATTGGGAACCGGAAAAAACAGCAACCTTTTCATTAAACGGAAGCTTAGGCAAAGTCATTTCAACTTCATTCAGCTATACAGCCGGCTCAAAATACAACGATTTTGGGGTGGGCCTGAGAATAAGAACTCCTTTAGGCTTCGACACATATTTTGTCAGTGAAAACATATCCCAATTATTTCACATTCAGGAAACAAACAGGTTAACTTTTGCTTTTGGAATGAACATAGCATTTGGATTAAAATAGTTCTTATCATTCAAAAAACGAGAAATCATCATTCCTTTTGATTAGACTTAAACAATTTTGTTCAAAACTTAATTTTCCCGAAAAGGCAAAACGCATCCTTTTTTTTTACCTTTGAAATCCTGCCAAAAAACCGGCAGTAATTGTATATCTATACCTGATCAGACTGAATCCCAGAAAAATGGCCGGAGAAAGAAAAAATACACCACCGCAGAACAGAAAGACCATTGAGCAAATAAACGCACAATACGGGAAAATACCGCCACAAGCCATTGAAGTGGAAGAGGCCGTGCTTGGCGCACTGATGCTTGAACGGGATGCCTACATTACAGTAGCTGATATAATTGATACAAAAAGTTTTTACAAGGAAGAGCACCAGAAAATTTTTGAAGTGATCAAATACTTGTCGACTCACGAAAAGCCAGTCGACCTTTTGATGGTGACCCAGGAACTAAAAAACAGGGATTTGCTTGATGTCGTTGGCGGCCCCATGATGATTACCCAATTGACGTCGAGGGTTGCCTCGGCTGCACACATCGAGTTTCATTCGCGCATTATTGCTCAAAAATTTATGCAACGTGAGATGATTCGTGTCTCGTCAGAAATACAGACTAAAGCTTATGACGACACCATTGACGTGGATGATTTAATTGATTTCTCAGAGACAGCTCTTTTCCAGGTTGCCGAGGGAAACATCAAAAAAGAATCGATGCCTATCAAACCGCTCCTTCGCGAAGCAGCAATTCTTATCGAAGAAGCTTCACGACGCGACGATGGTTTGAGCGGTGTTCCAAGTGGTTTTACGGCCATGGACCGCATCACCTCGGGCTGGCAGCGAACCGACCTTGTTATTGTGGCCGCCCGTCCTTCGATGGGGAAAACAGCGTTCGTGTTGTCGATGGCCCGCAACATGACTGTTGAACACAAAGTTCCGGTGGCGGTTTTCTCGCTCGAAATGTCGTCGATTCAGTTGGTCAACCGCTTAATTGCTTCGGAAACAGAACTTGGTTCAGAAAAAATAAAAAATGGCCGCCTTCAGGGATGGGAATGGGACCATTTTCACCGAAAACTGGCCGTTCTCGACGAAGCTCCGCTTTTTATCGACGATACCCCTGCCCTTTCGGTTTTCGAATTCAGGGCCAAATGCCGCCGCCTGAAAATGCAACACAACATTGGCGCAGTGATTGTCGATTACCTCCAGTTGATGACTGCAGGAGCAGACAATAAAGGAAGCCGCGAGCAGGAAGTTAGTATGATTTCACGATCGCTGAAGGCTATTGCAAAAGAGCTCGACATCCCGGTTTTGGCACTTTCGCAGTTGAACCGTTCGGTAGAATCGCGCGAAGGAAAACGCCCGCAGCTTTCCGACCTTCGTGAGTCGGGAGCTATTGAGCAGGATGCAGACATTGTATTATTCATCCATCGACCTGAATATTATGGCATCACCGAAGACGAAGATGGAAACTCGCTGATAGGCGTTGCCGAGATCATCATTGCCAAGCACCGTAATGGTGCCGTTGGCGACGTGCGCCTATCGTTCAAGAAAAACCTTGCCAAATTTGCCGACATCGAAAATGTGATTCCAGAAGAGTTCGGCGGCGGGCAATACGGACAAAAATTCGGATCAAAAATGAACGAAGATTCCTTCGATCCATTTGCCTCGAAAGGCGTTCCCGCTTCATCATTCAATAACGACAAATTCAGCCAGTATGAAAGTTCAGGAGGCGAACATATTCCGTTCTGACACAAGCTTCAGATGGTTGATTGTTGTGGCTTTCCTGATGGTGGCAAATTTTGCCCGGGCAGCCTACATCCTCATCCCGATGGACGAGAAGCAAACCAACCACCTGAAAGCATACGGAATTACATACTGGACACTCGAACAGGGTATAGAAGTGAAATGGCTGCTTAATTACCGTGGCGGAAGTTTCCTTGTTCAGTCGCAACAACAAATAGCAAACGAATGTTTGGTGCGCGGTGTTAGCTACGAAACGCTGGCCGACGGACAGGCCAACAACCTGCTGGCCGATATTGCCCGCGAAGATGTGAACGAAGATGCCATCAGCATGCAAAAAGCGCCCAAAATTGCTGTTTATTCGCCGCCAAACAAACAACCATGGGACGATGCCGTCACACTGGTTTTAACTTATGCTGAAATAAAATTCGACGTCATTTACGACGAAGATATCATCAACGGAAAACTGAAAGATTACGATTGGCTGCACCTTCACCACGAAGACTTCACCGGCCAGTTTGGCAAGTTCTTCAACGCCTATCAGCATGTGGCCTGGTATCAGGAAGAAGTGAGAATTAACAGGGAACTGGCAAAGAAGCTGGGTTTCCTGAAGGTTTCGGAAATGAAACAGGTTGTTACCCGCGAAATACATAAATACATCGAAAACGGCGGCTTTCTGTTTGCCATGTGCGCAGCAACCGACACCTACGATATTGCACAGTCAGCACAGGGCGTGGACATTTGCGAATCGATGTACGACGGCGATCCGGCCGATCCAGACATGAATTCGAAACTCGACTTCAGCAAAACGCTGGCTTTCCAGAATTTCACCATTGTCCGTAATCCCTACGAATATAAGTTTTCTGACATCGACGTATCTACGACGAGAAAAGTTCCGCGCGAGCAGGACTATTTCACGTTGTTCGAGTTCTCGGCCAAATGGGACCCCGTGCCAACCATGCTCTGCCAGAACCACACAAACCTCATCAAAGGATTTATGGGACAAACAACTGCATTCAACCGCAACCTCGTAAAAACCAATGCACTTATCATGGGCGAGAACAAAGCGGCGAATGAAGCACGCTATATTCACGGAGAAACAGGCAAAGGATTCTGGACTTTTTATGGAGGACATGATCCGGAAGACTATCAGCATTTTGTAGGCGATCCCCCAACCGACCTCAACCTGCACCCCAACTCCCCCGGGTACAGGTTAATCCTGAATAATGTTTTGTTCCCAGCGGCAAGAAAGAAAAAGCAAAAAACATAAAAAGCAAAACAATAAGTTCGCAGGAAATAGCTGGTTTCGATATTTTAGTACATTTATGACCCGGATTTCCTGTTTTTAGATTATTCGAATGACTATTATAGAAGACGATCGTAAATTGGTGCAGTCACTTCAAAAGGGGAATGTAGCTGCGTTCGACACTCTTTTTGAAATATATAGCCCTAAACTTTTCGGCTTTGCGCTGAAATATTTTCAAAACGAAGCTGACGCGGAGGAACTTGTCCAGGAAGTTTTCGTCAAAGTATGGGAAAACAGGCACTCGCTGAAATCCGAGCTTTCCTTCAAATCTTATCTTTTCACCATAACCCTTAACCACATCCGCAAGTTTTTCAACAAAAGGGCTGTTTCGCTGCGCTACCTCAAAAGCATCCAGCCAGAAGAAAATCAAACTGAAAATTTCGCGTTTCAGACCAACGATTACGAAACGGTTATGCACCAAATCGACGGCTTAATCAGCCAAATGCCGCCCCGGAAGCAGGAGATATTCCGGAAAAGTAAAATTGAAGGAAAGAGCTCGAAGGAAGTTGCACGAGAGCTCAACATCTCGGTCGGAACGGTTGACAACCAGGTATCCGAAGCCCTTCATTTTCTAAGCGAGCGGCTCAAAAAAGAGGACATCCCGGTTTTGCTGTTCTTCATGTTATTCCTCTCCTGATTTCAATAACATCATTCTTCATCGCATCAGGGAAATATATTGCTGAAAATCAATCAGATGATTTCAATCCAATTTTTTTATTAAAAAAAGTTAAAAAATACCCATGAGAAATTGTGAGGCAATGAATACTAGGTCTACAAAAGCCTGAAAAAATGATATTAATATCCGGGCTAATACAAAATAGACCTAACCCGTCGTGATGAAAGAATATTTGCTTTCCCAAATTCAAAAATATACCGAAGGAAAACTAAGCCTGCAGGAACAACTTGAATTATCCGATCATCTCGCAGATAAACAAAATCATGTAGCCGAGCAAGTCCTTCGGGAAGAATGGATTAAAACACTTCAGTCAGAATCTGCCGCCGAAGTTAATTTGAAACCAGTACTCGACCGTGTTCATCACCGGATTCATCAAAACGAAGCACAAAAGACTGTCCGTATCAGTTATCTGAAAATTCTGCAGCGCATTGCAGCGGTATTGTTTATTCCGCTATCCATTTCCTTTTTTGCTTATTACTATCTCAAAGAACATTCTTTACCCGATCAACCGTATGCTGAGATTCAATGTCCTATGGGTGCCCGGATCAAATTTCAACTTCCCGACGGATCCATTGGCTTCCTAAACAGCGGCTCCAAACTAAGATACGAAGTACAATTTTCGCAGGGACGAAAAGTTGACCTGTTGGGAGAAGCCTATTTTGAGATTATACATAACGAAGAAAAGCCATTCCACGTCAACACCAAAAACCTCGATATTAAAGTTCTCGGAACCACCTTTGATGTAATCGCCAACGAAGATGAGACCATCGAGCAAATTGTTCTTCAAACAGGGAAAGTAAATATTTCGACCCACAACGGGCAAGAATTATCGAACCTAACGCCCAATGAAGAGCTGACTTTTAACACGCATACCAAAACATATTCATTAAGCCATCTGGAAGCTTCGCAATATACCGCATGGAAAGAAGGGAAGCTGGTATTCAGGAACGAAAACATGAAACAGGTTGCCCAGCGGCTTAGTCGCTGGTACAACGCAGAGATGATCGTAGATGACAAACAGCTCGAAAGCTACACTTTCCACGCTACGTTTATTGACGAACCGCTGGACGAAGTTTTGAAGTTATTGTCGCTTACGACACCGCTAAGTTATAGAGAAGAAGAAAGAACAACTGACGACAACGGAGCTTTCAAAAAGCGAAAGATTATATTAAGTATAGATCGGCAAAAAATCAATCAGTTTAAATAATAAAACAGGAAAGTGCTGGAACCACTCTCCTGTAAGATCAAGTAGTATAACGCTCTATTAATTGTTTAACCACTTAATGATTCAAATCTATGAAAAAAAAAACGAATCAGGGTATCCGCGCCTAGCCGGGGACTCTTTAAACTATGGAAGATTATGCGTTTAAGTGTATTTTTTTTGCTCCTATTTGTTGCGCAAACTTATGCTACAACAAGCTATTCTCAGGAAACACGATTAACATTTAAGGTGCAAAGCGCCCGCGTGATCGACGTGTTGAGTAAAATTGAGAACGAAAGCCAATTCTACTTTCTGTTTAATCAAAAATTAGTCGATGTAGATCGCCAGGTGAGTATTGATGTTCAGAATGAAAACATCGATAAAATTTTGTCGAAATTATTCGATAACACCAATGTGAGCTACTCCATTCACGATCGCCAAATTGTGCTGACTACCGCCAGCACCAATGCAGCATCTGAAGCTCAGCAACAAAAAAAGGTTTCCGGAAAGATAACTGACTCTTCAGGAGCGCCAGTTCCCGGGGTTACCGTTATGGTAAAAGGAACAACTATCGGAACAGTTTCTGATGGCACCGGAAAATACAGCTTACCCAATGTTCCGGAAGAAGGTACCCTCCAATTTACATTCATTGGAATGAAAACACAGGAGGTTCCGGTAGCAGGAAAATCAACCATCGATGTCAAAATGGTAGAAGAAACCATCGGACTCGATGAGGTTGTTGCCATTGGATATGGAACCATGAGAAAACAAGACCTGACTGGGTCAATTTCGACAGCCAAAGGTGATGACATCCTGAAATTGCAATCGTTCAACGCCCTTGACGGATTGAAAGGAAAAGTTGCCGGCGTAAATATCTTTTCGAACACTGGGCAGCCTGGTGGCGAAATGAGGGTAATTATCCGCGGTATTTCTACGATAAATGCTTCGGCCAGTCCGCTTTATGTAGTTGACGGAGTAGTTATGACCGACTTCCAGCTTTTGAATCCAAACGACATTGAATCCATCGAAGTTTTAAAAGATGCCTCGTCAGCAGCGATCTATGGTGCCCGCGGTGCAAACGGTGTAATTCTGGTTACAACAAAACGTGGCAGCAACGCCGGAAAAGGAACACATGTTACCTACAATGGTTCAGTATCTGTAGGAATGATGGCGCGCTACATGGATGTGATGGACGCCAACGAATGGATGTCGACATTCAAGCAAGGGCTTGAAAATGCAAACGCATGGAACGGCAAAAATTTCACTACCGATTTGTCACAAATTTTTACTGATCCACGTTTGTTCAATTCCGATGGCGCGCCTATCTACAATACCAACTGGCAGAAAGAAGCATCGCGCACAGCTATCTCAAGCAACCATCAGCTCAACATTCAGAAGAACGACGGAGTATCATCAATTGGAGCTTTCCTTAACTATACCGATCAGGAGGGAGTATTGCTTAACTCTTATTTCAAACGAGTAAATACGAAATTAACCTACGACGACAAACCTACTTCATGGCTGTCTTCGTCAATCAACCTGCTCGTTAACCACACCTGGGGTAACCGTACTTCGGACAACCCATACGGGCAGGGAGCATTGCGTACAATGGTAGAACAACTGCCATTCCTGCCGGTTAAACTCGATGGAGTATATACACAGACCAACATTATCAGCACAACTGCTATTTTGAATGACAAAGACGATCCAACCAGCGGGTACCAGGGGTTTGGTCCTGAAGGTGTTGGAAACCCTGTTGAGTTGCTCGAAAGAATGTACGCGATGCAGTACAGGACTCAGATTTTCGGTAATGCAGCATTGACCTTTCACCTGCTGAAAGACCTCGATCTGAAGACCCAGTACGGGGTGGACTACCACAACAACCGCAACGCAAACTATACTCCTTTCACTCCTCGTCCGCTGATCAACCAGAATTCGGCAGGAACTGCTTCAGCAAATAACTCCAACTCGCTATACTGGCAGGAAGAAACTTACCTGACATACAAAAAAGATTTTGAGAAACATCGCCTCAATGCAATGGCAGGTATGTCGTGGCAGGAATATAACTACACTTATTTCAGTGCTTCCGACAGCAAATACAACGATGACTTCTATGGATATTACAACCTGGGATCGGGTACAAACCGCCCAAGCGTTGGCAGCGACTTCGACAAGTGGGCGATGAATTCCTACTTCCTGCGTGGTGCCTATTCATACAATGATAAATACATGGCTACGCTGACTGGCCGTTACGACGGATCTTCTAAATTCGGACAGAATAACAAATATGCTTTCTTCCCGTCTTTAGGTCTGGGTTGGGTTATCTCTAATGAGAATTTCTTAAAAGATAGCCGTACCATCAACCGTTTAAAACTGCACACTTCATACGGTATTACTGGTAACTCCGAAATTGGTACTTACCGGTCGCTGGCAACTGTAAGTCAATCGAACACCATTATTGGAGATGCACTCCACGTCGTATCATACCTGGATAACATGCCGAACTCTAATCTGAAATGGGAAAAAACAGCGCAGTATGATCTTGGTTTCGAATTGGGAATGCTGAATAACCGACTCAATTTCGATATTTCATATTATCACAAGTACACTTCCGACCTTTTGTTGGATCGTCCGGTACCTGAATCAACAGGTTACTCGTCAATCCTCGACAACGTTGGAGCCGTATCAAACAGGGGAGTGGATCTTTTAATTACAGCCTACCCAATTCAAACTCGTAACTTAAAATGGACTTCTACCCTTAACCTGGGCTTTAACAAAAATCGCGTTGAAAAACTCGACGAACAGGCTTCTGT
>JAEWME010000460.1 GCA_023393265.1 Bacteroidota bacterium
AAAAACAAGGAAACTGGGGCGAAGTAATTCTGGAAAGCGTTTTAGAACGTTCGGGGTTGACCCTGGGACGCGAATATGAAAAGCAGGAAAGCGTTGTTTCGGCGACCGGCCAGCGGCTGCAGCCCGATGTGGTGGTTCATTTGCCCGATCGGAAGCACATCATTATCGATTCAAAAGTTTCGCTGGTTGCCTACGAAAAACTGGTGAATGCCATCGACGAAAAGGAACGCACCGGTTTTGTTCGCGAGCATTTGCAGAGTGTTCGAAATCACATCAGGTTGCTCAGCGAAAAGCATTACCAGAACATACCTGCATTCAACAGCCCCGATTTTGTGCTGCTTTTTATCCCGATTGAATCGTCGTTTAGCGTAGCTGTTCAGGAAGACCACGACTTATTTTCCTACGCATGGGATAATAAGGTGGTGATTGTCAGTCCTACAACGTTACTGGCCACGCTTCGCACAATAGCATCCATCTGGCAGCAGGAAAACCAAACCCGAAATGCGCTCGAAATTGCACGGCAGGGTGGTGCTTTGTATGATAAATTTGTGGGTTTTATAGCCGATATGGAATCAATTGGCAGAAGCCTCGAAACCACCCGAAAGACTTTTGATCAGGCAGCAAATAAGCTCTACTCCGGAAGTGGAAATCTTGTGGCACGTGCCGAAAAGATCAGGAAACTGGGTGCAAAAACGAGCAAAGCGCTGTCACCCGAACGGCTGCCAGACGAGGAATAAAAAATACTGTTTTACTCCAAATATTCCGGATCTAAGCCGTCTTCGCACAGGTCTATCGGAACAATCCACACCTGCGGGTTACTGTTTCCTTCTCCGCCCTCAGATTCGCGACGCGCAATTCCGGAGCCAAAAAATACGGCAATGTGTTCCGCCGGAATGTTTTCGTCTTCTTCGTTGGCAACTACCACTGCATTAATCCCGTCAATCCGAACAAAGTCGCCTTTTAAGAAAGGTAATTCATCCATAGTTTCAATTTTTGGACAAAAAAAGAGCAGCCATTTCTGACTGCATCTATCTGATTTTTGAAATTTTAATTAACTGGCTTTCAGTCTGACAGAGGTAACTCCGTCGATTTTTTCCTGTGCATAATCGAAGGTAATGGTCATCTCTTTCACATTGGCCGAAGGTGTATCGAACATCGCGTCGTTCATGATGTTTTCACAAATTGAACGAAGTCCGCGCGCGCCAAGCTTAAACTCAACTGCCTTGTCAACAATGAACTCAAGTGCGTCTTCCTCAAATTTTAATTCGATCCCGTCGAGTTCGAATAGTTTGATATATTGCTTGATCAGCGAATTTTTGGGCTCGGTGAGGATATTTCGCAATGCTTCCCGGTCGAGTGGTTCGAGGTAGGTAAGCACAGGGATACGACCAATAATTTCAGGAATCATACCGAATGATTTCAAATCCTGTGGCGAAATATATTGCAGCATGTTGCCGCGATCGAGTTTGTCAACCTGCTTTTGAGCGCCGTATCCAACTACTTTGGTATTCAGACGTTGTGCAATTTTCTTTTCAATGCCATCAAATGCACCGCCGCATACGAACAGGATATTTTTTGTATTTACACTGATCATCTTTTGCTCCGGATGTTTGCGGCCTCCTTGTGGCGGTACGTTTACAATCGAGCCTTCGAGCAATTTCAAAAGGCCTTGTTGTACACCTTCTCCCGAAACATCGCGGGTAATGGATGGGTTGTCGCCTTTTCGTGCAATTTTGTCGATCTCGTCGATAAAAACTATACCGCGCTCAGCAGCTTCCACATTATAATCGGCTGCCTGAAGCAGGCGGGTCAGCAAGCTCTCAATATCTTCTCCAACATAACCGGCTTCGGTTAAAACCGTGGCGTCAACGATGGTGAAAGGCACGTGGAGCATTCTTGCAATGGTGCGGGCCAGCAAGGTTTTTCCGGTGCCCGTTTCTCCAACCATGATGATATTTGACTTCTCAATTTCGGTTTCGTCAGCCGAAACTGGTTGGTTAAGCCGTTTGTAATGGTTGTAAACAGCAACCGAAAGAATTTTCTTGGCATGGTCCTGACCAATAACATACTGGTCGAGAAAACTTTTGATTTCTTGCGGCTTCATCAGTTTCAGGGGAGCAGACGAAAAACTCTCGTCTTTCTTGAATTCCTCCTCAACAATGGCATGAGCCTGTTCGACGCAGGTGTCGCAAATGTGCCCTTCCATTCCTGCAATCAGCAGGTTAACTTCTTTTTTCTCGCGCCCGCAAAACGAACATTTATCTGCTTTCATAACGCAAATTATTTATGTCTGACGAGTACTTCGTCAATCATTCCGTATTCTTTGGCTTCGGTTGAAGTCATCCAGTGGTCGCGGTCGGCGTCCTGCTCAACCTGCTGGTATGATTTTCCGGAGTGATAAGCGATAATATCGTACAATTCCTTTTTCAGTTTGATGATTTCACGCGCTGTGATCTCGATGTCGGAAGCCTGTCCCTGTGCGCCTCCCATCGGCTGATGAATCATTACACGTGAATGTTGCAATGCCGAGCGTTTTCCTTTTGTCCCGGCGGTGAGCAAAACGGCGCCCATAGAGGCGGCCATGCCGGTACAAATGGTGGCAATGTCGGGCGAAACGATTTGCATGGTGTCGTAAATTCCAAGTCCGGCATGAACTGATCCACCCGGCGAGTTGAAATAAATCTGGATGTCTTTATTGGGATCGGCCGATTCAAGGAACAGCAACTGCGCCTGCACAATATTGGCAATGTAGTCGTCGATTGGCGTTCCCAGAAAAATAATGCGATCCATCATCAGCCTTGAGAAAACGTCCATCGAAGCAACGTTTAACTGGCGTTCCTCGATGATGTACGGTGTAAGACTGTTTGTAAAGATGGAATTAAACTGGTGCATCGTCAGGCTACTAATGCCCAGATGCTTGGTTGCATATTTGTTGAATTCTTTTCCGTCGCTCATATTAATATCTCCTGTAAAAAAAAACTTTGTGAAAACCGGAAGCTTCTAACTTGTAGCTGTTCCGTATTTTCACAAAGTTATAAAAATATGCTATTGGCTGTTCAGCCAGTAATTAATTTTCAAGCATTTTGTTAAATTCATCGAAGCTAATCTCTTTCATGTCGAGTGTAACTTTGTCCTTGATGGTGGCAACAATCACATCTTCGTGTTTGCGGGCAACCAGTTTGCGACGTTCTTCTTCGTTCTGAAGCATGTGGTTGGCGTAGTTTTCGAGGTATTCGTCGCCAACATTGTTCAGACCATACTGGCGGAACTGCATGGCAGCCATTTCTTTTGCCAGTGCTTTGATGTCCTCTTCGCTTACTTTCAGGTCGTTATCGCGAATGATTTTGTCTTTGATCAATTGCCATTTCAGGTCGACCATGAAATTGTCAAAATCGGCTTCGATTTGTTCATCGGTCATTTTTTCGTTGGTAGCTTTGATCCAGCGTTTCAGGAATGCCTTTGGCAATTCGAACGGAACCTGTTTCAGGAGCGTATCGCGGCTGTCGAGCGCAAATTTATAGTTGCTCGAATAAACAAAGTTTTCTTCGATTTCGGCTTTTATTTTTGCTTTGAATTCTTCTTCAGTTGCGATACCGGAATCTTCGCCATAAATTTTCGAAAATAGTTCCTGGTTCATTTCTGGTTTTTCGAAGTGCATTACTTCGAGAATTACAAAACTGAATTCACCTTCCAGTTCGTGTGCAGCTTCGTGCGAAATGTTCAGCATGTGGCCCACTTCGTGGCGGTTATCAAATGCTTTTACTGGATCGAACACCACTACATCGCCTGCTTTTTTACCAATTAGGGAAGCTTTGATGTCGGCATCTTTTATCATATCAACAGCGATGGCAACACCATCGGCTTTGATACCACCAGCCAGCTCATTACCATCAGC
>JAEWME010000096.1 GCA_023393265.1 Bacteroidota bacterium
AAAACTCCGTGGATAATATTACCTCCAAACTGCAGACCACTAACAACATTCTTAATCGGAGACTGCAGCAAGCCAATAACTTCACCAATAAGTTCATTTTTAGACTTGATAGAAATCAATACTTCAAGCTGGTTTTCACCAACGTATACCGACTCCTGTACATATGCACCTTTCAAGATTGGTTTTGAATATTTCTTCTTGAAATCTTTAATAAGTTTCGCAGGAGTATTGGCATCTTCACAAAACATGACTGAAGTATTGCCTTTAAGTACTTCGAAAAGTTCAGATGCATCTTTATTCGATGCTTCAATAGCTTTACGAAGGAGAGTATTCTTAACAACCATCAATTTAATCGACTGTTTATTGCATTGACGTCTCAATGTGCTGGTATCAGCAGCATTCAAGGCTTCAATATCAGTCAAATAAAAGTGTGCTGTTTTATTAATCTGCTCTGTCAGATTCTCGATGATTTCAAATTTTTCTGATTTTTTCATGATATTCGATTATTTTTCAGAAACAGATTTCGGTTCAACTTCTACACCAGGACTCATTGTACTCGACAGGTAAATACTTTTGATGTAAGTACCTTTTGCAGCCGATGGCTTCAATTTCATCAAAGTATTGACAAACTCGGTGGCATTTTCAGCGATTCTTTCGGCGCTGAATGAAACTTTGCCGATTGAAGTGTGAACGATACCAAATTTATCTACTTTGAAGTCAATTTTACCAGCTTTTACTTCAGCAACAGCCTTTCCAATTTCCATTGTAACAGTACCACTTTTAGGGTTTGGCATTAAGCCTCGCGGACCTAAAATACGTCCAAGAGCTCCAACTTTACCCATAACTGGTGGCATTGTAATTATCACATCAACGTCGGTCCATCCGCCTTTAATTTTTTCAACGTATTCATCAAGACCAACATAATCAGCTCCAGCATCTGTGGCTTCCTGAACTTTGTCAGGAGTTACCAAGGCCAAAACGCGTACTTCTTTACCAGTACCGTGAGGTAAGGTAACCACGCCTCTAACCATTTGATTGGCTTTCCTTGGGTCTACACCGAGACGGACATCTATATCAACTGACGCATCGAACTTGGTGAAGGTAATTTCCTTTACCAATTCAGATGCTTCTTTAAGTGAATAGATTTTACCCTTTTCGATTTTTCCCAAAGCAAGCTTTTGATTCTTTGTAATTCTGCCCATCTTAGTAATTTTAATTAATTTGCCGAAGGACGTGTGCCTTCAACAGTTATACCCATACTTCTGGCAGTACCAGCTACCATGCTCATGGCTGCATCAAGAGAGAAACAGTTGAGGTCTTCCATTTTAATTTCTGCGATGGCCTTAACTTGTTCCCAGGTTACAGAACCTACTTTATTAACATGAGGCTCTGCTGATCCTTTTTTCACTTTTGCAGCTTCAATCAGTTGCACAGCTACCGGGGGTTGTTTAATTACAAAATCAAACGATTTGTCAGCATAAACAGTAATGACAACAGGTAAAACCTTACCGGCTAAATCCTGAGTTCTGCCATTAAACTGTTTACAAAACTGCATGATATTTACCCCTTTAGAACCTAATGCTGGGCCTATTGGAGGTGAAGGGTTAGCAGCACCCCCTTTTACTTGCAATTTAATGAATCCAGCAATTTCTTTAGCCATAATAAAATCGATAAATGATTTGTTACTCCTTCTCTACTTGCATAAAGCTAAGCTCCAAAGGAGTTTTTCGTCCAAAAATTTTGACCATTACTTCAAGCTTCTTTTTCTCCTCATTGATTTTCTCAATAATTCCGTTGAAGCCGTTGAATGGTCCGTCAATCACTTTCACAGTTTCCCCAATCACAAAAGGAATGTTCATTTCTTCAGAAGACTCTGCAAGTTCATCAACACGACCCAAAATTCTAAAAACCTCAGACTGTCGCATTGGAACCGGATCCCCACTTTTTGTATCCCCAAGGAAGCCGATAACGTTGGGTACATTCTTCAAAATGTGTGGAACTTCTCCTATCAGACATGCTTCAACCAAAACATAACCAGGGAACAAGTTTCGCTCTTTGCTAATCTTTTTCCCGTTTCTGATTTGGTATACCTTTTCAATTGGCAGCAAAACCTGCGAAACGTATTCCTGGAGACCAGCATTTGCAATCTCGTTATCAATATATTCTTTGACTTTCTTCTCTTTTCCGCCGATAGCCCTAAGAACATACCATTTTTTGACGTTTTCGCTCATGTCGTACTCCTAAAGGAATTAATAAAATAAACTGTACACAAAGTTCATAATGTTTTCAAAAGAAAAATCCATTACGAAAACTATAAGTGCTATTATAAGGGAAGCAACCATTACTATGAGGGCACTACTTTGCAATTCTTTTCGCGTAGGCCAGGAAACTTTATGAACAAGCTCATTATAAGCTTCTTCTAAATAGATTTTAAGTTTCATTTTAACATGTATTTGTTGTACGGATGGTAAGATTCGAACTTACAGTTATTATAAAAAAACAAAAACTCCCGACTGAGTATCATCCGTAAAAAGTCCCGGACATGAAGTCCAGGACTTTCTATCAGAGTATCTTAGCAGGAAATTATGCAACAATTTCAGTAACCTGACCTGCACCAACGGTACGTCCACCTTCGCGGATAGCGAAACGAAGACCTACGTTAAGAGCTACTGGGTAGATCAATTGTACTTCGATTGACACGTTGTCACCTGGCATAACCATTTCGCGACCTTCCGGCAGGTGGATTTCACCTGTTACATCAAGCGTACGGAGGTAGAACTGCGGACGATATTTGTTGTGGAACGGAGTGTGACGTCCACCTTCTTCTTTTTTCAGGATATAAACCTCAGCTTTAAAAGTAGTGTGAGGAGTAATTGAACCTGGTTTTGCGAGAATTTGTCCACGTTTGATTTCTTTTTTATCAACACCACGGAGCAATAAACCAACGTTGTCACCAGCCTGTCCGTCGTCAAGAATTTTACGGAACATTTCAACACCGGTACAAACCGTCTTACGACCTTCAGCACCAAGACCGATGATCTGAAGTTCATCACCTGTGTGAACAATACCGGTTTCGATACGACCTGTAGCAACAGTACCACGACCTGTGATTGAGAACACGTCTTCAACCGGCATCAGGAATGGTTTGTCAACATCACGGGGAGGAAGCGGAATCCAAGTATCGCAAGCGTCCATCAATTCCATTACTTTGTCTTCCCATTGTGCTTCACCGTTAAGTGCTCCAAGAGCAGAACCCATGATAACAGGAGTGTTGTCGCCATCGAATTGATAGAAGCTCAGCAATTCACGAACTTCCATTTCAACGAGCTCAAGAATTTCTGGGTCATCAACCATGTCAACTTTGTTCATGAAAACAACCAATCTAGGTACGTTTACCTGACGAGCCAACAGGATATGTTCGCGAGTCTGAGGCATAGGACCATCAGTTGCAGCAACTACGATAATTGCACCGTCCATCTGAGCAGCACCAGTTACCATGTTTTTCACGTAGTCAGCGTGACCGGGACAGTCAACGTGAGCATAGTGACGAGTTGCAGTTTCATATTCAACGTGAGCGGTATTAATAGTGATACCACGTTCTTTTTCTTCAGGAGCACTGTCGATTGAATCGAATGTTTTGACTTCACAAAGACCTTTCTTTGCTAATACTGTAGTAATAGCAGCAGTTAAAGTGGTCTTGCCATGGTCAACGTGGCCAATTGTACCAATATTGACATGGTCTTTCGCCCTGTTAAATTTTTCTTTAGCCATAACTTTGAGTAATTTTAAATTATCTTTTTAAACTTTCATCTGAGCTGAGGGCGAGATTTGAACTCGCGACCTCTTCCTTACCAAGGAAGCGCTCTACCCCTGAGCTACATCAGCAACGTTAAATTTGAGCGGGAGACGAGATTCAAACTCGCGACCCTTAGCTTGGAAGGCTAATGCTCTATCGACTGAGCTACTCCCGCATAAGATTGATTATTTATGATTTATTATTGCTGACAGAATTATCATTTATAATTTACCACTTATAATTTCAACCTGTGGGGAGAGCAGGATTCGAACCTACGAAGACGTACGTCAGCTGAGTTACAGTCAGCCCCAGTTGGCCACTTTGGTATCTCCCCATCATATTTTAAAGAACTTTTTCTTAATGAGCCGAATCACAGATTCGAACTGTGGACCCCGAGATTACAAATCACGTGCTCTGGCCAACTGAGCTAATTCGGCATTTCATACATCACAAAAAAATTACCTGCAAACATCGCTATTCTTGTTTACATACGTATTTCCCGTTCAAAATCTGACTAATCAGCAACTTGCCCGAAAAAGGTTTGCAAATGTATAAATTATTTGTTGGAATCTACAAAAAAGGAAGATTTTTTTCAGGATTATTTATCCTTACCTTTTTCCTTGAACTTTGCCAATTGACGACGCAATGCATCTACAGACAAATCGATAGCTTCTTCAAATGAATCGGCTTGTTTTTCGGCAAAAAGATAATCAGAACCAGGAATAGAAAGTTTTATTTCAGCAACCTTGTTGTTGTTTGTTTCGGGTTTTTCAACCTTCAAAATGACTTCCGCTCCAATGATACCATCAAAAAAAGTATCGAGTTTAGAAACTTTCTTGTTGACAAAATCAACTAACTTCTGATCAGCCGTGAAATGCACGGTGTTTACCTGAATGTTCATAATTTATCCTCCTTAAATTTAAGATCGTGGATGTGCTTGTCTGTAAATTTTTTGAATTTTCTCCAAAGAGGTATGTGTGTAAATTTGTGTGGCCGAAAGATTCGCATGACCCAACATTTCCTTCACCGCATTTAAATCAGCTCCGTGATTTAATAAGTGTGTTGCAAATGTGTGTCGCAGCACGTGAGGGCTTTTCTTTTCTATAGTCGTCACCAGGCTAAGATTTTTAGTAACAATTCGGTAAATCAGTTTTTCATAAACAGGTTTACCTTTAGATGTCAATAATAAATATGGAGCCGGACTTCCGAATAATTGCGTCCGTTCATTCCTGTATAGATCGAGCAAAGGGTTAATACTTCGCGGATATGGAATGATTCGCTCCTTATTTCTTTTACCAAGTACTTTTATCAAAAATTCCGCTGGATGAATATCAGCATCTTTCAGGTGCATCAATTCGGCCAATCGAATGCCTGTTCCGTACAATAAACTTAAAATCAGTTTATCGCGCAGTGCTTCAAAATCATTGCCAAAAAAACCATCATCTAAAAGATGATTCAGATTCTTTTCTTCAACAAACTGGGGAAGTTTCTTCGGGACTTTCAGCACAATCACGTTTCTCAACCGGTCCTCGTCAACTACCCCCGACCTCATTAAATACTTATTGAACGATTTTAACGCCGAGATTTTCTTATTTACGGTTCTGGAACTGAGACCCTGTTCCATAAGGTCTACAATCCATTTTCTGACAACTTTGTCATTTATTAATTCCACATGAAAATCCCCGATCGTTTTGAGGCAAAATTCTTCAAACTGATCGAGGTCTTTTTTATAGGCAATCGCAGTTAAATTGGAATACCTTTTTTCGTATTTCAGGTAACTAATAAATGATTCCTGATGAGACATCCGTAAATAATTTTCATCTTAACTCAGGAACCGCCCAGATTATCCTTTCTAGTCGTCCTTACGAAGCAAATTCTCAATATAGATTGCTTTCTTAATCTCTGTTCTTCTTTCTACTGAAGGCTTAGTAAAAGCTTGTCTTTCACGCAATTCTTTTACAACGCCGGTTTTTTCAAATTTTCTTTTGAATCTCTTAAGCGCTCTTTCAATATTTTCGCCTTCTTTTACTGGAATAACGATCATAAAATTGTTTTTTTCTTGTTAAAATTTCGAGCCGCAAATTTAGAAATTAAACGTTACTAATCAAATTTATACTGAAAAATTTAATTCAATCTATAAAGAACCTCGATTTTGCTTACTATTTCAACGCCATTCACCCACATTTTGTTTTAAAAATAAGGCTTCAATCTTTGATATTCGTCTATGTTTAAGATCATACTATCGCGCAGAATTTCAGGACTACTGATCTTTCCAAACTTCGATCTGAATTTCACAATTCGGGATGCCATATTTCGCCTTATATATGGATGCCTCGCCAACTCTTCCGTGCCGGCAAAGTTCAGATTCAACTTTCGAATCAGCGACTGATCTACCTCAAGTTTATCCCTGATCATCAAAAAAACTTCGTCCGTGATGCCATAAACTTCCTTTATCTGATCAATGGAATAAAATCCGCCGAGCAACTCGCGATAATTGATTATCCTTTTTGACAGCTTCTCTCCTATTCCCGGCAATTGCTTTAAAAGCAGCGAATCAGCTTTGTTTATTTCAATCTTAGACTTAGCAGCAGAAGCGAAAATTGCTTTATTTTCTTTGATTTCGATATAATCAGCCAGCATCGTTTTTTGCTTCTCACTCAATATTTTTAATTTTATAAAGTCTTCTACCCGATTAAAACGTCCACCTTTCGCCAGATAATTACGAATCGACACAACCTGTTTTTCAGAAAATCCGAGACGATAAAACTCAGAATCAGTCGCAGTATTCGGATCAAATTTGAAAAGTAAAACCTTTTCTTTTGGCAAAGTTTCCATCTCAGGCTTCAAGGCCAATTTTATAAATGGAACTGTTTTACTGAAAATGTACTCATTCACTCCATATATTTTCCTGAAGTCCTCCGGCCTTTTAAGCTGGCCTCCTTTTCTCCTGAATTTAAACAGATTCGCTTTCACCTGCTCCGGAAGATCGAGGCTGTCTAACGCAAGCGAGTCAATGGTATTGGGATCAAACTGAAACATTGTTTTCGCCGCAACCGGATTTGCTAGTGAATCATTAACTTCGCCCAGCCGTTTTTTTGCCTTCTCATACGCCTCCAAATCTAATGACGCAGGTTTCTCGAAGTAGAAAATCATCTTATTTGCAACTGCCAGCAAGAAGATCAAAACAAGCAAAACAATAACTCCTTTTCGCTCGCTTCGGGTAAAGGAGAAATAATCCTGAATCAGTTTTCGGAAGTTCATATAAATATTTCTGATTAACTAATTTACAGAATTTCCAGAAAATAAAAAACCCGGCGACAAACCGGGTTTTAACACTTACACTATTTGATGAGATTAGCTTCTGTCGATGTTATTCAAATCGTTGAAAGCAACCTTCAATCTTTCGATCATAGATTCCTGACCTTTCCGCAGCCAAACGCGGGGATCGTAATATTTTTTGTTAGGTTTATCAGCTCCGTCAGGATTACCAATTTGTCCCTGCAAGTAATCGTGGTTTTGAGCTTCGTACTTTCTCACACCATCCCAGGTAGCCCATTGTGTATCGGTATCGATGTTCATTTTCACAACGCCATAAGAAATTGCTTCGCGAATTTCTTCAAGCGTTGAACCCGATCCACCGTGGAATACAAAGTTCACTGGCTTTTCGCCCAACCCATGTTTTTCTGAAACATACTTCTGCGAGTTGTCAAGAATTTTCGGAGTAAGTTTTACGTTCCCCGGTTTATAAACTCCATGAACATTTCCGAATGATGCTGCAATGGTGAAATTAGGACTAACCTTGCTAAGTTCTTCGTAAGCTAGATTTACATCTTCCGGTTGAGTATAAAGCAACGAATTATCAACGCCTGAGTTATCAACACCATCTTCTTCGCCACCTGTAACGCCCAGTTCAATTTCGAGGGTCATGCCCATCTTGCTCATACGTTCGAGGTACTTTTTACATATCTCGATATTTTCGAGTAATGGCTCCTCCGACAAATCTAACATGTGCGAACTGAAAAGGGGTTTACCGGTTTCGGCAAAATACTTTTCGCCGGCATCCAAGAGACCATCGATCCAAGGCAATAATTTCTTCGCAGCATGGTCTGTATGCAAAACAACGTGAACGCCATATAACTCTGCCAAGTGATGAACAGCCTTTGCTCCAATTATAGCACCTGCAATCTGTGCCTGCTGGCCATCAAGTTTGAGACCTTTGCCGGCGTAGAACTGAGCTCCCCCATTGGAGAATTGTATAATAACGGGAGAATTAACTACTTTGGCCGCTTCCAAAACAGCATTCACAGAATCGGAACCTACCACGTTAACAGCCGGAAGAGCAAACTGATTTTCTTTTGCAATCTTGAAAACTGCCTGCAAATCTTTTCCGGAGACTACTCCCTTTTTAACTACTTCTGAAACTCTTGTCATTGTTAAAATATTTAAGAATTAAACGACTCTTTTATCTTTTAAAATTCAATCCAAATTATAACTGATCAACGCCTGTATTGTTCATCCCGACTGTTGCTTTTTTTATTCAGCAAAAAACAATAAATACAGATTTTCAATAAATTACAAAACGAACATTGTAACGGAATTCCCATAAAAGAAGTTGCCCTTTCAGGAATAGAAAACACTTTGTTAAGGTTATTTTAAAACAGATTTCACCTTCTGCATGACTGTGCTTAAATACAAGATAAATCGTTAATATTGCGGGGCTCTAAAAAAACCAAGAGATCAAAATCTTTAATCAATTAAAAATCACAAAATGAGTACTAGCTATAAAGACTTAGGACTTGTAAACACCAAAGAAATGTTTGCAAAAGCAGTCGAAGGCGGTTACGCAGTTCCTGCTTACAACTTCAACAACCTCGAACAGCTTCAGGCAATCATTCAGGCTTGTGTTGAAACAAAATCTCCTGTAATCCTTCAAGTTTCATCAGGTGCACGTAAATATGCCAACTCAAACCTTCTGCGCAACATGGCAAAAGGAGCTGTTGAATATGCAAAAGAACTGGGTTGCGAAATCCCGATCACTTTGCACCTTGACCACGGCGATACCTTTGAACTTTGCAAAGACTGTATCGACAATGGTTTCTCGTCGGTAATGATTGACGGATCGCACCATTCATTCGAAGAAAACATTGCTTTGACAAAAAAAGTAGTTGAATACGCTCACGCTCACGGTGTAACTGTTGAAGGCGAACTTGGCGTACTGGCCGGTGTTGAAGATGATGTTGTTGCTGAAAAATCGCACTATACAAAACCTGAAGAAGTTATCGAATTCGTGACCCGTACTGGTTGCGACTCTTTGGCTATTTCGATTGGTACTTCACACGGAGCAAACAAATTCACTCCGGAACAGTGTACCCGCAACGAAAAAGGTGTATTGATTCCACCACCATTACGTTTCGATATTCTCGAAGAAATAGAGAAGAAATTGCCCGGATTCCCGATTGTACTGCACGGTTCTTCTTCTGTTCCACAGGAAGAAGTTGACACCATCAACAAATTCGGCGGTGCACTGAAAGACTCAGTTGGTATTCCGGAAGAACAACTTCGCAAAGCAGCTAAATCAGCCGTTTGCAAAATCAACATCGACTCTGACGGTCGTTTGGCTATGACTGCAGCAATCCGCAAGGTATTCGCTGAAAAACCAGGAGAATTCGACCCACGTAAATATTTGGGCCCGGCTCGCGACGCGCTGAAAGACCTTTACAAACACAAAAACGAAAGCGTTTTGGGTTCAGCCGGAAAAGCTTAATCGATACGTTTTTAAATAAAATACTGAAGGGAACGACATTTTGTTGTTCCCTTTTTCTTTGTTAAAATCTCCGGAAGTAATTATCTAGAACGGATAGCCAATGGCAAACGAAAGATTGAAATGGTCCCAGTTGATGCGATAATTTCCGGGAATCAACCTTCGTCCTGGTTCCTGTGAAGGATCCCGCAGTTTCATTCCAAGGTCGAGCCGAAACAAGAAATAGGTAAAATTAAAACGCAAACCAGTTCCGGTACCCACAGCAATTTGTCGGTAAAATTCGTCGAATTTAAACACAGCGCCCGGCCGGTTATCTTTTGAATTGATCGCCCAAATATTTCCGGCATCGAGGAAAAGAGCACCTTCCATCAACCAGAAAAGCTTAAATCTGTATTCAAGGTTCGCCTCCAGTTTGATGTCAGACGACTGATTAGGATAAGCCAATGTATCAGCTTTATATGAACCTGGGCCCAGCGACCTTACCTGCCAGGCCCGAATGCCGTT
>JAEWME010000115.1 GCA_023393265.1 Bacteroidota bacterium
TGTTATCCTGAAGAAAAATAGTGATCGATTGTTGATTTTTCCCGAATCTTAATGGAAGTGGTAAATCAGTTAAAGCTTTGTCTTTTGAATCAGTCCTCCTTTTTCATTCATCAGAAGCGAAAAACGAATAAGACCTTCATCTCTTATAATCAATTCGTATCCAACAACTTCTCCTTCGCTTATCTCAATTACATTCATCAATTCGCCATGCTCCGCTGCTTTTTGTTTGATGTGTTCGGGTGTTGAATGAATGGGTAGGTTTTTCTTTAGGTTTAATAGTTTTCCTTCTCCGTCGAAATGTGCGATATGCTCAATGTCTTCGCGATAAAAGATCGCTTCGTAAAAATCATCGGTTTTTAACCATTCAACATTTAAAGAGTCGCCAAATTTTTGCTGAAAAGCCTCTTTAACCTTGGCTGGCAGAGAAACATTGGAGAATTTGAATATTTTGTTTAAAATATTTTTCATGAGTACTAATGCTTTATTGATTTAGGTTGGTTTATGAGCTCTTTCAAGATTGTCGGTCTTAGTTTTTGTTGAGAACTTTTTACTTATAGACGGTCGATAACTGATTTAGTAACGTTTTAAAAAGTTAATTATTCGATTTAAATCTACTGTTGTACATGTAGATTACACGAGTACGCGCCCTTTTTAAGCGCATCTTCACAGCGTCCTCGCTGATCCGGAGCGTTTGTGCTATATGTTTAATAGGCAAATTATCCTGATATTTCATCATTAGCAGAACTTTCTCTTCGGGGTGAATCTCTTCTAGAATCTGCATCAAATTTTCATAGCTGGCTTCTTCGAGATCGGCTTCCGATTCGTCGATAATTTCAGGAATTTCATTGCTGCTGTTCCATTCCGGATAGTGAAGTTTTTTCTTGGCACGCAAATAATCGATGCAATGATTATAAGTGATGGAATATAACCACGACGAAAACGACGAGTTTCCTTTGAACCCGGAGATTTTTTCGTAGGCTTTAGTCAGGACATCATTGGCAAATTCTTCGGAAAGTTTGGGATCTTTTAAGAAACTGAAACATTTATCCCGAACCTTTTTGAAATATCTGGAGTATATAAACTCAAATAGTTCTTGATCTCCGGAGCTCATAATTAGCTGAACTATCTCTTCATCCGTTTTGTGGAGGTATTTGGCTTTTGAGGTCATTTATTACTCTGGGATGTGGTATTTTCAAAAAAAAACAAAAAAATAATTTAAAGATGTGTTACTTCTCCGGAAACCTCCGTCACAATGGTAAATTTTACGAAACGATCCATGATCAGACGGCGTAAAAGTAGAAATTAATTGAACTTTTAGTTATATTATAAAGTTAATAATTTTAGAGAAAACCAAAATTAAAATTTGAGTATGAAAAGTAAATTAATTATTGCTATTGCAGCAATGGGTGTTGCAGTGTTATTTAGCTCTTGTGCTAAAGTTCCTCAGGCAGAATTGGATGCAGCTACTGCAGCTGTTCAGGAAGTTAAAGATGCTGGTGCTGATCTTTATGTGCCGGATGCTTTCAACGCTTTGACTGACTCATTGAAATCTGCTAATGAAAAGATCGAAGTTGCAAAAGCTAAATGGTTCCCGAACTACACAAAAGCTAAAGAAACTTTAGCTACTGTTAGCCAAATGGCTGTTGACACTAAAGCTAAATCAGAAGCTCGCAAAGTTGAATTGAAAGCTGAAACTGAAACCATGATTGGTGAAGTTAAAACGCTTATCGAAGAAAACAAAGCATTGGTTGCTAAAGCTCCTAAAGGCAAAGAAGGCCGTGAAGCTTTGGAAGCTATCAAGAGTGACATCGCTGTTGCTGAAACAACTGTAACTGAAGTTGAAGGTTTGTTGGCAAACGGTGACCTGATCGGTTCTAACGACAAAATCAAAGCCGCTAAAGAAAAAGCTACTTCTATCAAAGCTGAGTTGGAAGAAGCTATCGCTAAAAAAGGTGGAAAAAAATAATAACTCATAAGAGTTAGTCGTTTACAATACCCGGGGTTTCCTCTCCGGGTATTTTTTTAATATTCTTGTGATGGTGCTGACTAAGAGAAAGAAAATAAAATGGTTGATTGTTACTTTGCTGTCTGTGACCGTAATTGCAATCACCATTAGTGTTATAATCGTATCGCAAAAAGAACTGCCAAACGACGATTTAAAATTTGCCAGAGAGTCGCTGGCCGAAGCAAAAGAAGCCGAAGCAAATGTATATTCGGAACTTATGTACAAGCAGGCGGTTCAGATGTACGATTCAGCAATGGTTAACTGGTCGAAGGAAAACAATCGTTTTATTCTTTTCCGCGACTACGACAGGGTGATCAACTTTGCGAAGAAAAGCAAAAAAACAGCCGACGATGCGAAAAATGAATCGATTGCAAAAGCTGCTGATTTAAGTAAAAATGTTGAAGCTGCTTTCGTTAACCTGTCGAATAAAATTGAACTGTATAACAGGCTTTTTAAAAACCTGCCTCTGCCAAAATCAGTTTTTGATGCGCATAACAAGTCGAAAATGCTTTTAAGCGAATCAAAAATTGCTCAGGAAAGCGGAAAGTTAAAAGATGCGGAAATACTTTTCAAGAAAGCTGAGATATATGTCAATCATGCCAATACGACAGCCGGGCAAATGCTTCGCGACTATTTTGGTGATTATCCGCGTTGGAAAAGCCTCTCGAATGATGCCATTGCTTCGTCACGAGGCGGAGGCAAAGTGATTCTGGTGGATAAGGTTGCGCATAAATTATATGTGTATCAATCGGGAAAAATGATCAGGAGTTATGATGCCGAATTTGGTCCAAACTGGATGGCTCACAAAACCTACGCTGGCGATAAGGCTACTCCTGAAGGGAAATACCGGATTACAAGCGAAAAGACGCGGTCGAACACGGTTTATCACAAAGCTTTATTGTTGGATTACCCGAATGCCGATGACCGTCGCAACTTTGCACTGAAAAAGAAACAGGGACTAATTTCGAGAAATGCAGGAATCGGTAGTCTCATTGAAATACATGGAAATGGAGGACGGGGTTTCGACTGGACCAGCGGATGTGTGGGATTGAAGGACAGGGATATTGACGATCTTTGTCGCCTGGTTGGAGTCGGTACGCAAGTCATAATTGTTGGTTCTATTGAACCACTTTCAACCGTGGTTGGTGGAACGGACTTTTAATTTTTTGAAACATTTGTAAATAAAAACAGTTGAGGTAAGTAAAAAAAAGAGATTTCGCTATAAAATCGGAAATTGATTTTAAACTTTGCAAAATTGTTTCAATGTGAATGAAAATAGCGGTTTATAAAGATTTTAAGGATTAGCTATTTAAAGAAACATAAAGTAAAATGATATGATACGGACAATTTTAATTTATCTGGCGGTGTTGATCCTTGGCGTTGGTTTCTTCGTCACGATGATCATCTGGGGTGTTCCGGCCCTTCAGGAGTCGGAAATGATTCTTCCTTCCGTATCGGCTACAAAAGCAGAAGCTGCAGCCAGCGGTACCGACAAATCGTCGCTTGAGAAAGAAATAGGAAAGCTTCAGAATAAATATGAGAAGTATACTCCAACCGGAGCCTATTTTGTGGTAAATACTACTGAAAACCATTTTTACCTTTATAAAGGAAACCAGTTAATCAGGGAGGGCGTTTGTTCTACCGGGAAAAATGAGAAACTGGTTGTTGAAGGCAAGAAAAAAGCTTATACCTTTTATACACCTTTTGGTGTGAGAACCGTTCAGAACAAACAGAAAAATCCGGTCTGGGCTAAACCCGACTGGGCATTTATTGAAGATGGACTTCCAATTCCTCCTCCCGGCGATCCTTCCCGGTTTGAGTCGGGAACATTAGGCGCTTATAAGTTGGTGCTGGGAGACGGATACATGATTCATGGAACAATATACAAACGTTTCATTGGCAAAAGTGTTACGCACGGCTGTATCCGTTTGCTCGACGATGATTTGGAAGCTGTTTACAAGGCAATGGAAATCGGTTCTAAAGTTTATATCTATTAAGGATGAAAGAAAATTCTGCTGATAGTTTTGATAGTCTGTTTGTTGAGAAACCTCGAAGAAGCGGATTTAAAATCTTTGTGTTGATTATTGTGGTATTGCTGCTCGGATTTTTGTCGGTATATACTTACCTAAGCGTTGGGGCTGTAAAGGATCGAATGAAGGTTGCCATGGCCGAGGCTGGTGGAACCGGATTGGTCGATCCGTCGTTAATCGACTTAATGAAGGAAAAGGCATGGATGGAATCGCGGGTTAAAATGGCAGGCGAAGATTCAATTGGATTATCTATTGATTTGAGTGAGAAAGTCATTCAGCTTGAATTGAAAGGTTTGGTAGTCATGAAATCAAAAATCAGGGATTATTCTGCTTCAGGTTTTTTTAAGAAAATGGATGCCAACGTATATTTTAACATGTTTGGTTCTCCTTTAAAAATCACCCGAATTGAATCGTCGATTGAAAAGAACCCATTCAAAGTGAAGGTTGCTCCGAAAGATACAATTGAAGCTATCGCTCAGGCGGAAGAAATGGCCAGGAAAGACTCGGCTGACAATAAGAAGAATGTATTCTGGACAGTGAAATTAAACAGGGATATTGATCTGAACATTCAGGGAATTGATTCGATTTCTGATTCTCAATCGAGTTACAAACTGGGTGAAGGATTCGAGTTCAAGCGAGATATGAAAAATATCATGAGCTCGTTTAATCAGATTATTAAATTTCAGAAACCAAAGTACACACCTGAAATATTAATTAGTATTCCACAGAATGAGGCAAAAACGATTTTGAATGCTTTACCGAAGCGATCGATGGTGACCATCAAAATTTAAAACTTACTTAGTTTGAAAAATATAAACCGGGAAGATCATAACTGATTTCCCGGTTTTTTCTTTCTGTAGCTTTGATATTTTCCTCAGTTAATGAGCCGTTTATAAAAGGCTACAGCCAACCAAAAAATAGAGCGCCACCAAAATTAATACAGGTGAAAATGTTCGGGTTTTGCCTGCTAGCTCAGATATTTATTTCTGCTAGTGTTATTTAGACGAAAGGCTGCTCTAAAGTAACTCAGGTTTTAAAACATGTGTTTCGCGTAATCGGGCTACATCTGTTTTCTGCATAGATATTGAAAATTATTTTATCCGTTATTTTCTGCTTTGTTGTTGAATTTGCGAAAAGAAAGGAACCGTTTTTCCTAAATTTGAATAATAATTCCTGATTTATGCCACAATTACTGTTTTACCTGATTATCGGCTTGCTTGCCGCCGATTTCATTTTCGAAAGGTTTCTGGAATACCTGAATTCCACGCGCTGGAGCGACCAGCTTCCGGAGGAAGTGAAAGGGATTTACGATCAGGAAAAATATAGCAAGCAGCAGGCCTACGAACGCGAGAATTATCGTTTTTCGCTGATCACTTCTTCGTTTAGTTTTGTCGTCATGCTGCTCATGTTTTTGCTGGCAGGTTTTGCCTGGGTAAACCATATTGCAATGTCGGTTTCTGTTAACCCGATCTGGAGTGCGCTTTTGTTTTTCGGAATCCTGATGGTGGCATCCGACCTGATTAATACGCCGTTTTCGGTGTATGATACATTCGTGATTGAAGAGAAGTACGGATTCAATAAAACGACGCCTAAAACTTTTGTGCTTGACAAACTGAAAGGCTATTTGCTGGTAGCGATTATCGGTGGCGGTTTGCTGGCGCTGATCATACTCATTTACCAGCTTACGGGCCCCAATTTTTGGATTTATGCCTGGATGGTGGTGACTGCCTTCTCTGTCTTTATGGTTTTGTTTTACTCCACGCTGATTGTGCCGCTTTTTAACAAGCAAAAACCACTTCCTGAAGGAGAATTG
>JAEWME010000119.1 GCA_023393265.1 Bacteroidota bacterium
CCTCCGAGCGTATGAGGAGAAATCAAACCAATAGATGCGATCAAAACCAACGCAAAACCGGCAGCAGCGATAATCATCCCAATGCCAATTTTCTTTGGAGTTGAAGGTTCCTTTCCAGCTTTATTCAGCATGGCAAAAATGCCCATCACAAGCGTTGTCAGCGCAACAATAAACAGCGGGTTGAACGATTGGAAAACTTCAGGAGCAATAGCGTTTGAGGTACCGTTGCCACTAATGAAATAATACGATGCGGCACCACCTATAATTGTGAGGGCACCGCCAATCAATCGTGTGGAAGTTGTTTTTCCTTTACCGATCATTACAAACAAACCGGCAATGGTAGCTATTACTGCCAGAATCGACCACATATTGAACAGGAGGAAAGTGAACGGGCCAACTTCCTTCACAATGTAGTCGCGGGCAAAAAATGTTAAAGTCAAACCGTTCTGATGGAACGACATCCAGAAGAAAATAACCACAAAAAATACCAGGATCAAAGAGGTAACTTTCGGCTTTTCCTGTTTGTCGGAAATCATGATAATCCAGGTAACAAAAGCAGCAAATAAGCCAAATGCACCACCAGTTGCAAAGTTTTTGAAAAGTAATCCAGTAATCACAGTCACAATGGCTGCAGCGCCAAAAGCAAAAATCAGTGACATCGGATTAACCAATGATGTTGCTTTATTCTCTGCTGATGAGGATGCAGTTGTTGCAACCTGTTTTTCCTTGTTGGGCAGTAATTTCTGGAAGAAAATATAAACAACCATCGAAATAATCATCGCTCCGGCAGCAATACCAAATGCGTAATTATAGCCTCGGGAAAAAACATCAAGGTAACTCTGTGCAAAAGCGCCAAGATCGCCTACCTGCCCCGAAATACTGGCTTTGGTTGCCAATTCAGTAAATTGAGTGGTATCAGTAAGCGTACCGTTGATGTATTGGTGGCACAAGGCGGGCAAACTTCCGTCGTGCAGGAACCCATTGGTTTTCAGCCACCAATTTCGTACGCCGGTTGCCGCAAACGGGGCAAAGAAAGCGCCCACGTTGATTCCCATATAGAAAATCATAAAAGCTGAATCCCTAAGCTTTGAGTACTGAGGATCGTCGTATAACTGACCAACCACAGCCTGCAGGTTTCCTTTAAAAAGACCATTACCAAAGGCAATTACAAACAGCGAAACAACTGTGATTGTCAGCGACAGTTTTGGAATGGCAAGCATCAAATACCCAGCCAGCATGATGGCCAACCCAAAGAAAATCACAAGCTTGTACTTTTTAGTATAATCGGCGAGGATACCGCCAACCAGCGCAAGTGCGTAAATTCCGAAGTAAAACCAGCTATAAATATCGCCGGCGTCGGCTTCGGTCAATCCGTATCTGGCCTGAAGAAAAAGAACCAGAATCGCCATCATCGTGTAAAATCCAAAGCGTTCGCCCATGTTGGCAAAAAAAGCCACCAAAAGCCCTTTGGGATGTCCTTTCAGCATAATTCAGTTGTTTTAAGTAAATTAATAATCAATGTGAGTTTTTGCAATTCTGCCAAATATAACGAAGTTTTCCTTGTATAAAATTTGACCAATATCAGCCGAACCAAAAAGTTATTGACAATTGTTATTTTTTCGCTGTATTTACTGACAAATTGAATCATTTCCGAGACTCCCGTCTATTTTGTACCTTTCGCTCAAATCTCACGCAAATGAAACTTTTCACCTGCAAACAAATTGCTGAAATCGACCGGCTGACCATGCTGTTCGAGCCAATTACTTCTATCGATCTGATGGAACGCGCATCAGAACAGGTTGCCAACTGGATGAGCCAGAACATAGAGAAGGAAAGGAAAATATTCATTTTTGCCGGACCGGGGAACAATGGCGGCGACGCGCTGGCCACAGCACGTCTGCTTGCTTCCCGCGGCTACCGTTGCGCCCTGTGGCTTGCCCGTTTTGGCCGCCAGTTGAGTGCCGATGCCGCCACCAACCAACAACGTCTACGGGAGCAAAATATCATCGAAATCAACCTCATCGAAAAAGAAGGAGACATTCCGAAAATACCTGAAGATTCGGTTGTCCTCGAAGGACTGTTCGGTTCGGGACTGAACAAACCACTGAGCGGACTGGCCAAAACACTGGTTGGTGCAATCAATGAAAGTCACGCGACAGTTGTTTCAATTGATGTACCCGCCGGATTATTTGGCGAAGACAATTCGGGGAACGACGAAGAAGCCATTGTGCAGGCCCATCACACGCTAACGTTCCAGTTTCCGAAACTCAGTTTTCTGTTTCCTGAAAATGAAAAATACGTTGGCGAATGGAAGGTTTTGCCCATCGGATTGCACGCCGAGGCCATTCTCCAGACAGAAAGTAAATTTTTCAGCCTGACAAAAACCTACCTCTCCGGATTGATGAAAAAACGTCAGCGTTTCTCTCACAAAGGAACTTACGGTCATGCGCTGCTTGTTGCCGGAAGCTACGGGAAAATGGGCGCTTCGGTGCTGGCCTCCAAAGCCTGCCTTCGTTCGGGCGTTGGATTGCTAACAACACACATTCCCCGGTCGGGCTGCAACATTCTACCAACCGCTGTACCCGAAGCCATGACTTCCATCGATGCATCGGAGACCATTTTCTCGGAAACTCCTGAAACAAACCATTTTTCAGCAATTGGCATCGGCCCGGGGCTCGGTAAAAATGCGAAAACAGTTTCGGCATTCCGGAAACTGTTGCAGCAAAAACCCGGGAAAATGGTTATCGATGCCGACGCACTGAACATTTTAGCTGAAAATCAGGAATTACTCGCGCTTGTTCCTGAGAATGCCATTTTGACTCCGCACCTGAAAGAATTTGAACGACTGGCCGGTACCTTCGCCAATTCGTGGAAACGGTTGCAACTGCAAATCAGTTTCTCCGAAAAACATCGGTTGATCGTTGTTTTCAAAGGCGCTTTCACCTGCATCACCACTCCCGATGGATCCGTTTTTTTCAATAGCTCCGGAAACCCGGGAATGGCCACTGCCGGAAGCGGCGACGTTTTAACCGGAATCATCCTCGGCCTACTGTCCCAGAATCATTCGCAGGAAGAGGCTGCCCTGCTGGGTGTTTACCTGCACGGCCTCTCAGGCGACCATGCAGCTGCACGACTTGGACAACACTCGCTGATTGCAGGCGACATTATTGAACACCTCGGGGAAGCTTTTCTTCAGCTTGAATAATATTTTGGCTATTTTTGGGTTTTTAATTCATTAAATGCGTGTTAAAACAATTTCAGAAATTTTTGGAAGCAGAAACATATAAAACTTGAACCAATGAAAATTTCAATCCTATTAATGGTACTGTTGCTTTCGGCAGGCTCAGTATTTGCCTCACCAAAAGACGACAAGAAAAAAGAAGTGCCCGGAACGTCTGGAGCGCCTGTTGAAGGAATCGTTTATGCACTTCCGCAGACCGGAATCAGGGTGCATGTCAAAGCAACCCGCGAACGTTTCGTGGCCGGGCCTTTCAATATGTATGCTCAAAAAATGCTGGGCATCGACAATGCACCATCGAGCAACGGCGAACGCTGGAACATGGACGAAATAACCATCGAGACTTTTGCTGAACCCGATCCCGACGAAGTACACAAAGCGCTTGGCTCGGCGGCACAACTGGTTTCACTCACCGAGTCGGGTGTGCTGGCTGGTGTGAATACCGGAACCATGGCGCATGACACCAAAGTTGTTACCCAGAATTTTCTGACCAAGAATCTCGACAGTCAGGTAAAATTTACAGACCTGTCCATCTGGAGTTTCTACTCTCCGGCCGATTCGACCAAAAGTTTCAGGATGGTGTCGAAAAATATGGACCAAAAAGCCGCCGAAGCGGCTGAAACAATCTTCAATCTTCGCAATTCGCGTTTTGCCTTGCTGACGAATGCCGACGACGAACCACTTCCTGATGGAAAATCGTTTGAAGTGATGCGCGACGAACTGGGCAAGATGGAAGAAAACTACCTCGCGCTGTTTATTGGCAAAACGTCGAAACAGGTTTACGAATTCAGCTTCGACTATATCCCCGGAAATAAATCGACCAAAGGCGATGTGTTTTTCCGGTTCAGCGAAGACCGCGGCGTGCTGCCTAAAACTGATTTATCGGGCCGCCCGATCGTGATTGAGGTGAACAAAGCCGAAAGTCTGGCAGCCAAACAAAACGGACTGGTTTCGTCGGAAAATCCTGAAGCCGGAAAAAGCGGACTATACTACCGGATGCCGGGACTGGCAGAAATCAGGATACTGGATGGAGGCACACAACTGGCAGGCGCCCGAGTAAGTATTGCCCAACTCGGGGCTACGGCGCCCATTCCGGAGGGACTACTCGACGGAAGTTACCAGATAGAACTGTATCCGACGACGGGAGCCATCAAAAATGTGATCGAAAAACCTTAACAACGAACAGACAGAAAATCCTGACAATAAAAATGTCAGGATTTTTTATTCTGCCGAATGTCTTCTTTTTGCACGGGGATATTTTTCTATATTTAGACCCTTTATTTATTTCTACAAAATTCACTTAAACATGACGGAATTAAAATCTTCGCTACGCGATTCCAAAACAGCCCGTTGGCTGGTGCTCATCCTGGTTTCGTTTACCATGATGTGTGCGTATTATTTAACGGATGCCATGGCTCCTTTGCAGGAAAGGCTTCAGGCCAATTTATCGTGGTCGGCCTCCGACTATGGTTTTTTCACCAGCGGGTATGGTTGGTTTAATGTGTTTTTGTTGATGCTTGTTTTCAGCGGTATGATCCTCGATAAGATGGGCGTCCGCTTCACTGGGATTCTGTCTATCGCAATTATGCTGGTTGGCGCCGCTATAAAATACTGGGCCATTTCAGGACATGTTGAAGGAATGTATGAATTAAATATTTTGGGCTGGCAGGTCGTTTCATCATCAGCCAAATCGGCCGTGGTCGCCGGACTCGGATTTGCCATTTTCGGGGTAGGTTGCGAGATGTTCGGGATTGCTGCCAACAAGGCGGTGGTTCGCTGGTTCCGCGGCAAGGAAATGGCGCTGGCCATCGGGCTAAATACATCAACAGGCCGTATCGGTACCGCACTGGCCATGTTCACGCCAATTCCACTGGTCAAGATGACCGGCAACATCAGCGCACCCGTTTTGCTGGCACTGGTTTTCCTCTGCATCGGGATGCTGGTTTTTATACTGTTTACTTTCATGGACCGCAAATTGGACAGGGAAGATGCTGATGCCGGAGTTGCTGCTGACGAAGAGTTCAAATTTGGCGACATTCTCGAAATCGGGAAAAACCGCGCCTTCTGGTACATCACTACTTTGTGCGTGTTGTTCTATTCGGCTGTTTTCCCGTTCATCAAATATGCTACCAACATGATTGTTCAGAAGTTCGAAATTTCTGACGCTTTCGCCGGATATATTCCTGCACTGTTGCCTTTTGGCGCATTGCTCCTTACTCCTGTATTTGGAAGCATTTTCGATAAAAAAGGGAAAGGTGCTACCATCATGGTCATCGGATCGATCCTGCTGGTTTGTGTCCACCTGCTGTTCTCAATTCCATCGCTCAACAGTCTCCCGATTGCCATCGGACTGGTTATTCTTTTGGGTATTGCCTTCTCGATGGTGCCCGCAGCCATGTGGCCGTCGATCGCCAAAATTATTCCTCACAGCAAACTGGGAACTGCTTATGCCATGACTTTCTGGGTGCAGAACTGGGGTTTGATGGGCGTTCCGCTGCTGATTGGTGTTGTGCTCGACAAATACTGTATCACAGGAACCATCACCAAGCTGGTTGACGGAAAAGAACAAACCGTCACTCAATACAATTACATGATTCCGATGCTGATTTTTGCCTTCTTCGGATTTTTAGCCATCGGGTTTGCCTTGCTCCTGAAAGCCGAAGACCGTAAAAAAGGCTATGGTCTGGAAAAAGCAAACATCAAAAATTAAGATGATTTTCCGATATATGAAAAACCTGCTTCCGTTTAAAAGATGCAGGTTTTTTTATTCCTGTTTTCCCGGCTATAACGAGGAATAATCCGTACTTTTAGGATTCATAACTCCAAGCGAATTCATTTTTAAATCTATATAATATGAGTAACGAAATCTCAAAATTAGCGCCCAATGCCATTTGGGAAAATTTCTACCAGATCACGCGAATACCGCGTCCTTCGTACCACGAAGAAAAAATCCAGAAGTTCATTTTCGACTTCGGAAAAAGTCTTGGGCTGGAAACACTGAAAGACGAAGCCGGTAACATCATCATCCGAAAACCGGCAACTCCGGGTATGGAAAAACGCAAAGGCGTGATTCTGCAGGGTCACCTCGATATGGTGCCACAAAAAAACAGCGATAAAACGCACGACTTTGTCACCGACCCGATTGAAACCGTGATCGACGGCGAATGGGTGCGCGCCAACGGCACCACGCTCGGGGCCGACAATGGCATTGGCGTTTCGGCCGCACTGGCAGTTCTCGCGTCAAAAGACCTGGTACACGGACCGGTTGAAGCGCTCTTCACAGCCACCGAAGAAACCGGCATGGACGGAGCCAACGGGCTGAAAGCCGGTCTGCTAAAGGGCGACATCCTGATCAACATGGACTCGGAAGATGAAGGCGAGCTGTACGTGGGCTGCGCCGGTGGCGAAGATGCCAATGCCGTTTTCTGCTTCACCGAAGTGCCGGTACCAGCCGAATCAATCGCTTTCAAGCTAAATGTAACCGGGCTGAAAGGCGGACACTCGGGAATGGACATCATCCTGGGCCGCGGAAATGCCAATAAAATTTTCTTCCGTCTCCTGAAAGAAGCCTCCAAAGTTTGTGGCGCAAGGCTTTCGTCTATCGTAGGCGGAAATCTCCGGAATGCCATTCCGCGCGAAGCGTTTGGCGTGATCACCGTGCCGTATGCCACTGCGGACAAGCTGGTTGGCGTTATCGCCGGACTGACTACCGTCATTAAACGTGAGCTTTCGGCTACCGAACCGACGCTGAAAATTGACCTATCGAAAACAGAGATGCCAGCTTCACTGATCGACGAAAAGACGCAGACAAACCTCACCCACGCCATCGTGGCCTGTCCCAACGGCGTAATCCGCATGAGCGACAGCATGCCCGGACTGGTTGAAACATCGAGCAACCTGGCCATCGTGAAGTCGGACAGCGCCGCCAAAACCATTACCATTGCCTGCCTGATGCGCAGCTCGGTCGACACCGCCCGCGCAGAGCTGGGTTCGCGCATGGACTCGGTATTTTCGCTCGCAGGAGCCAAAGTAACGCT
>JAEWME010000167.1 GCA_023393265.1 Bacteroidota bacterium
ACTGATGATGGCATGGTTGGGCGGATAGAAAAAATTCGAAATCCACTCCTGACCGGTTTCCGAAAGGTAAGTTGAATAGAGCAAGCCATCGAGCACGATGCCCAGCTTTTGCGAACTTTCGCCGTAATCAAGAAATACTTCACCCTTCTTCATTTCCACCGGATTTTTCTTTGCAAAGAAATCCTTCAATTGCAACAGATTATGGTTGTATCCTGTAAAAAGGTGATCTATTCCTGATGTCATTTCCTATCCGAAATTTTCGTTAAAGCGTTTCAGCCGTTCTTCAAGATCGCCAAACTGGTCGCGCCGCACATGCGAAACACAGGCACGCAATCCCTCCTTGTCGCTTCCTGTATTTTTCAATGTTATCGCGCTAATGCCATATGAAAGCAGGTTTTCGAGCAACTGTCCGCCTGTCATATTCTTATACCCAATCGTAAAATAAAAACCGTCGGCAATTGGGTCGTCGCCATCTTTTTCATACACAATGTGAAAGCCGTTTCCGACAAACAGTTCTTTCATCACTTTTGCTTTCCGGCCGTATTCTTTTACGTCTTCAACAAAATTGAACTGACCATCGCTTGCCGCTTTAAACATAGCCGCCAATGCAAATTGAACTGAATGTGTAACGCCCGACGACAAAGCATACAAAACCTGCATCACGATTGTGAAGGCAAATGCCTTGTTTCCAAAACGTTCTTCGAGGTTCTCATATTGCCTGTCGCGCAGTGCATTCGAAACCGCCATGATTGCGCCTCGCTGTCCGGCATACGAAAATATTTTCGATCCGGAAATGAAAAGCACATATTGATCGGTGTACTTCGCTACAGTTGGCTGGTAGGGTGGTTGTCCCGGCGTGTATAAATTTTTTCTGAAGTCCATCGCAAAGTATGCAAGGTCTTCCATCACGATAACGTCGTATTTGGTAGCCAGTTCACCAATGATTTGCAGTTCCTCGTCGGTGAGACAGATCCAGCTTGGGTTGTTCGGGTTCGAGTAAACAACGGCACTGATGTTGCCTTTTTCGAAATACGATTCAAGTTTAATTCTTAATTTTTCTCCGCGGAAATTGAATACGTCGAACGACTCGAACTTGTGTCCCATCACAACCATCTGCTGTTTCTGAACCGGAAATCCCGGGTCGATGAAAAGAACGGTGTCTTTTTTGGCGTCGACATTGCTCGCAACCAAAAGCGAGGCAAAAGTTCCCTGCATGGCTCCTGAAGTTGGGATGCAACCTGCCGGATCGACATCAACATCCATAAATGTTTTGATGAACCTGGAAGCTTCGTATTTGAGTGGTTTGATGCCATCCATCATCGGGTAGATCGAAGCAACACCTTCGTGCAAAGCCTTAATTTCGGCTTCAACTCCAACTTTGGCGGGCGGCAGCCCGGGAACGCCCATTTCCATTCTGACAAATTTTAGCTTGCTTTCTTCTTCAAGCATATTCACCAGTGCCACGATCTCGCGGATCGAAGCTTTTCCGGGATCTTTTATCCGGAGTTGTTCAAGATATTTTTTTACAGTCTCCTGTTTTATGAGCAGATTTTCCATCAGTAAATCTGAAATTTTGAGTAAAAATAAGCAAAGAATTTGCTATAAATCAAATGGATTCAGGCTATTGCTAAACAGGTTTCTCAATTCGAAAACACAGACGGTTTGCGAATTGTAAATTGAAAGCTGTCCATTCTTTCAGATTTTGATTTGACACAAAAAGAGCCCGAAAGATAAACCTGTATTTTATCATGTTTCCCGGATTACGCTCCGAAAGCTGGTTTAATCGAGTTCACCCAAGCCAAAATACGCTCGTCGGTGAGTTCTGGTTCGAAATCTTCGTCAACCGGGAGGCCGACAAATTTCCCGTCAACGATGGCTTCCGACTCTTCGAACTCGTAACCGGCAGGGTCAACCTGCCCAATAATGGTGGCGCCGTTTTTTGTAAGTTCGCGGGCCAGTGTTCCCATGGCATTCACAAAATGGCTGGCATAGGTAACATGGTCGCCCAAGCCAAAGATGGCAACTGTTTTGCCCGAATAATCTACTTTACTGATATTAGGAAAGAATTTTGCCCAATCGGTGTTTGAGTATTTTGCATCCCAGGTTTCTCTTCCAACAGTGGAAATTCCGAAGATAATTTTGTCGTATTTTTCCAAATCGGAGGCTTCGGCATTGTGAACTGAGATCATGTCAACGTTTTGTTCACCAATTGCCTCTCTCACTTTCTCGGCTACCCGGTGTACCGATCCTTTTTCAGGACCAAAAAATAATCCGATTTTACTCATAACTGTTTATTTTACTGATTGTGAATTGCCACATCTCCGCGAATATATTCGCCGAGGATAGACAAACTTGATACATTCTTTAAAATGACGTGAATGGCGTGCTCATAGTTTTGTAGTTCATCCCATTCAATATCAACGTGAAACGAATATTCGTTTGGTTTGCCAATGATCGGGACCGACTGAATTTTCGTAAGGTTGATTTTATTTTCGGCAAAGATATTCAGCACTTTGGCCAGCGATCCGTAGAAATGGCCCACTTCGAAACACAATGAAGCTTTGTTGGTACCTTCGGTTGGGTTGCCATGTTTGGCCAGAATCAGGAACCTGGTATAATTTTTCTTGTTCGATTCAATGCCTTTGTCGAGCACTTCCAAGCCATATAAACTGGCCGATCTCAGATTGCTGATGGCTGCGGCATTCACGATTTTTTCATCCGAAATAAGCTTGGCTACTTTGGCATTGTCTCCCAATTCTTTCCGCTCAGCATTCGGAAAATACTTTTCGAGGTACTCCGAGCATTGCTGAAATGAAACGGGATGCGAGTAAATTTCTTTAATCGCTTTCTTCTTCACGCCCGGAAAAACCATCAGGTTCATCTGGATGTGAATGAATATTTCTCCGATAATTTTCAGGTGGTAGTCACGGATCAATCCGTAATTCTGAAGCAGGCTTCCCGCGATGGAGTTTTCGATAGCCATCACGGCGATGTCGACCTTGTCGGTGTCAATCAGGTCACAAACCTGTTTAAAGGATTTGCATTCAACGATTTCGATGGGTTCCTTGCCAAAATAATTCATGGCGGCATCTTCGTGGAACGATCCTGCAATTCCTTGTATAGCAACTTTTTTCATTGTCAGTTTTTATTAAAAATCCCGGACAAAGCCGGGACAATTTACACAAAATATCCTGATTTTATCCCGGACTGCGGACTGCAAAGATAACAATCGTGCCGGCGTTCAGTTTTCAGCATACTTAAAATTAAATCTTGTATATTTTACTGGCGCTAACCAGTTCTATTTTGTGTGCATAGAGTACATCGATGCATTTATTGATGTTGTCGGGTTTCAATACAATAATGGCAGTCTTCTTATCAACTGAAAACGCATATAGGTATTCGATGAAAACGCCTTCTTCGGATAGAATGCTGAGCGCGCGGCCCAATGCGCCTGGTTCGTTTGGGCTGTTCAGGCAAACCACATCGGTGAGTTTGACAGAAAAAGCGGCTTCTTTCAGGATGATTAGCGCTTTGTCCGGGTCGGAGACAATCATGCGCAATATGCCGAATTCGGATGTGTCGGCAACGCTAAAGGCAGTCATGTTGATACCCGCTTCGCCCAAAATTCGCGAAACTTCATTCAGTCGACCGGTTTTGTTTTCCAGAAATACTGATAATTGTTTGATAATCATGTTGATTTCCTCCTAAAGTTTACGGTTGTCTATAACTCGTTTTGCCTTTCCGGCGGTGCGCTCGATGGTGCGCGGTTCAACCAGTTTTACGTCCACCGAAATACCTAGCGTACTTTGTATTTTGTGCGTGATTTTCTTTCGCAGCGATTCCAGTTGTTTCACCTCGTCGGAGAAGAACTGTTCCTGAACTTCAACCATCAGTTTCAGCGTATCTAAAGTACCTTCTCTTTCAACAATAAGCAAATAGTGAGGCGCAGTTTCGCTCATTTCGAGCAGCACACTTTCAATTTGCGATGGGAAAACGTTCACTCCTCGAATGATGAGCATGTCGTCGCTTCGTCCTTTGCATTTTTCCATGCGGACCAATGTTCGGCCACAGGCGCATTTTTCGTAATTCAGCCGTGTGAGGTCGCGGGTGCGGTAGCGGAGTAGCGGGATGCCTTCTTTTGAAATGGTTGTAAATACCAACTCTCCAATTTCGCCGGCCGGCAACGGTTGAAGCGTTTCCGGATCGACAATTTCAGGAACAAAATGGTCTTCCATCACGTGCATACCTGCCTGGTGCTCGCATTCGCACGAAACGCCCGGTCCGGTAATCTCGCTTAGTCCGTATATGTCGATGGCTTTAATTCCGAGTCCTGCTTCAATTTCTTTGCGCATATTTTCGGTCCAGGGTTCTGCTCCAAAAATACCTATACGCAGTTTCAGGTTTTCCGTCTTCACCTTTCGGGCTTTCATTTCTTCGGCCAGGTGAAGCGAGTAGGACGGCGTACAGGCAATCACGGTTGTGCCAAAGTCTTCCATCAACTGGAGTTGTTTGTCGGTGTTTCCTCCTGAAATCGGGATCACCGAAGCGCCAAGATTTTCACATCCATAATGCAATCCCAGCCCTCCGGTGAAAAGTCCATATCCGTAGGCCACCTGAACAATGTCGTCGCGATGGACACCTGCCATACAAAGCGAACGGGTGACTACTTCGGCCCAAACGTTCAGGTCTTTGCGGGTGTAGCCAACCACCGTTGGTTTTCCGGTAGTTCCCGAAGAAGCGTGGATGCGCACAATTTCGCTCATCGGAACGGTAAACATACCGAAAGGATAATTGTCACGCAGGTCGGCTTTGGTTGTAAAGGGCAGTTTGCTCAAATCGTCGATGGAGCGGATGTCGTCGGGAACAAGTCCCACTGCCTGCATTTTGTTGCGGTAACTAGGCACATTGTGGTAAATTCTCCTGACAGTTTCTTTCAGCCGATCGGATTGAATGGCCCGCATCTCATCGCGGCTCGCGCATTCTATGGTTTCGTTCCAAATCATATTTTAGGGATGTTTTTTGAGTTTACAGTTTGTCTATACCATAAATTTTCTCGTCGGATAAAAGCGCCAGCCCTGCATCCTGAAACTTTTTACGGGCGTCGGCAATGTCTTCGGTGTCGATAACAAAATAAGCTTTTCCTGAAGAAAATTCGGAACGTCCGTAGGCGTTTGTGAAATTCACATTCGATCGGACGATCTCTTTCAGCAGGTCATCAAGTCCTCCGGGCTGGTCGTTCATTTCTACTACCACAATTTCGCGTAGGGCAGCGGTCAGTCCTTTTTCGGTGAGCAGTTGCCTGGCCAGTTCCGGATTCGAGACCACCAAATTGAGGATTCCCCAGCCACTCGCCGTGTGGTTCAGGTTCATTGTGCGTATGTTGATGTGGGCTTCCTTTAGCACGGCAGTAACCCGTTCGAGGTGCCCGATTTTGTTTTCAAGAAAAATAGAAACCTGGTAAGCCATTGAAATTACAATTGATGAATTATAAATGAACCGACTTTTGTCTTTTAAATCATATTATGCGTTTAACGCTTTTCTCAGTTCTTTAACCCGTTGGGCTTTGCCCTCCGACTTGGGGATGGCACCTGGTTCAACGAGTTTCACGATAGGTTTTACGAGTACTTCGTCGCGAATTTGTGCCGATATAATTCTCGAGAGCTTGTCTAGTCGCGAAATATCGCCATTGAACCAGTCTTTTTTCACTTCCACTTCAATCACCATTTCGTCGGTTCCGTTAATTGTATCTAAAGTAATTAAATAATCGGCGCCCACTTCCGGAATTCGCATCAGGATACCTTCGATCTGCATTGGGAAAACATTGCAGCCTTTAATAATGAACATGTCGTCGCTTCGACCGGTGATACGATCTAGCCTCCGGTGGCTGCGCCCACACGGGCAATCGCCCGGCAGGAACCGCGTCAGGTCGCGTGTGCGGTAGCGGATCAGGGGCATCGCTTCGCGGTCGAGCGTGGTCATCACCAGTTCGCCTATTTCTCCGTCCGGAACAGGTTCAAGCGTGTCGGGGTTTATGATTTCCACGATATAGGCGTCTTCCCAGATGTGCAGCCCGTTCTGGTATTTGCACTCGAATGCCACGCCTGGTCCGTTCATTTCCGAAAGACCGAACGAGTTGTAAGCTTTCACGCCAAACATTTCTTCAATTCGTTGGCGTTGCTCTTCGGTATGTGGCTCGGCTCCAATGACAAATGTATGCAATTTAGTGTCTTTTCTCGGGTCGAGTCCTTCTTCCTGAAAAACTTCGAACAACCTGTTGAGGTAACTTGGAATGGCGTGTGCAACGGTTGTTCCGTAATCGCGCATCAGCTTAATCTGACGCGGACTGTTTCCTGCTCCGGCAGGAATGCTCAGGCACCCAAGCCGTTCGACACCATACTGAAAGCCAAGTCCTCCGGTAAAAAGGCCATATCCACAGATGTTCTGAAAAACATCGGTGTCGCGCACACCGGCACAATACAGCGAGCGCGCCATCAGGTTTGCCCACGAGTCAATGTCGTGCCGGTTATGGAAAATCACCGTCGGGTTGCCGGTCGTTCCGCTCGAACTATGTAGCCGGATCAGCTCTTTTTGTGGTAGCCCCAGAAAACCATAAGGAAAATTGTCGCGCAGGTTTTGTTTGGTGGTAAATGGCAGTTTCTGAATGTCGGAAACCGAATTTACGGCATCCGCCGACATCCCGAGTTGCTTGTATAAATTCCCGTAGTATGGCGAATTCATTGCAGCACGGATGGTTTTTTTCAATCGGATAACCTGTAATTTTTCAAGGTCAGGTCGGGTTAGTGTTTCAAGTTCATGTTCCCAATACATGATATTTTAGGTTTAGAAAGAGTACATCATCATGATTTGTCCGCGGTGGTTAGTCGCGTTTACCGTGCTGGCGTATGTTCCGTCAGCCAGATCAATTTTTCCGGTTCCGTATTCAGCGTTGGTCAGTTCATATTCGAACACCAGCCTGAGTTTCGATATGTTGATCGAAAAACTTGGCGCCATCCGGTACATTGATGCAACGTTGGGCACCAATCCTGGTGTAACCGCTACCGGAGAGTTTTCTGATCCGAAGTTGTACAATGCGTCAGCCGTTCCAAGATTTTCAAGATAACCGGCAAAAATTCCAACCTGGTATTTTTTTCCGTAAACAGCATTGAAAAAGCCTGTCAGTGTGTTGTATGGAGTGTAGGTCATACTGCCTGTTGCCGGATCTATCGATTTTACACCGTACCCGCCGGGAATGGTCAGGTGTGTCATGTTTTGCCCCAGAATTGCTTTGGCCCGGACGGTGAATTTATTTTTTGTGTACTGCGTATATCCTACGAATGAAACACCTCTTGCCAGTTCGTCGGTTACATATTTTTGGTCGTCTTTTCCGGGTAAAACAGCAACAGTGTAGAGTGT
>JAEWME010000223.1 GCA_023393265.1 Bacteroidota bacterium
GGCATGGTGAGTGCTTTTTCGAAAGCAGCAACAGCTTTTTCAACGTCGCCTAGCATGTTGTAGGCACCACCTTTGGTCAGAAAAATTTCAGGATTGTGAGGCTCAACTTTTTCAGCGGTATTCAGCAATTCAACGCATTCTTCCAGTTTACCTTCGTGCATCAGCACCTGCGCCTGTCTTATTTTAATCGAAATCGACTCAGGATGAAGTCGTAACCCTGTTTCAACAGCTTTCTTTGCAAGCTTAATTCTTCCGTCTTCCAGAAAATGATCCACAATTTCTTCCACCTCAAATACATCGAAGTATTTGGAAGTGTGGCTCTTGATCATGGTTTTGAAACGCGCGACCGACTCCCGAAAATCATCTTCTTCGAAATTATCCCTGGCGTCTTCGTTCATAGTGAATCGTTAAAGGTTGCAAATTTAAGAATACTTTTCAAATAGAGTCACCAATGCTGATGCTCTTTTCTCAACAGGTCGTTCACAGTTTTTACCGGGTTGAAGGTTTCGACCGGTACCTCTACGAAAATGGTGTTCCAGTCGGCCATTGCTCCGTTCCAGAGCCCCGGAAGTTCCTGTGCCTTAAGCTTTTTTCCGTCTTTTGATTTGTTTGAAATAAATCCGGTTTTCGGGTCCCTGAAATCCGGAAGATTGTATTTCTTTCCTTCGAAATTTTTAACCGAACAAACCAGGTCAACCGGGTTGAAATGCGTTGCATTTCGGGCAACGAAAGCCTGGTCCGAGTCCATAGAGTCAATCTGCGAGCTTTCTACAATTTGCAGCGAGACAGAGCCGTCGTTGTTTTGCACAAAGAACGGACCGCCACCTGGCTCACCCAGATTTTTCACCATTCCGCAAACCCTGATGGGCCGGTTGAATTTATTGTTGAAATAATGATACAGTTCTTCTTTCTCGCTGTAGTACTGGTTTAGCGGCGGTTGCACGAAAAGCACATTCTCCAGGAAGTTTGCTGCTTCGGCAAAAAAAGCACTTTCGAGTGTCGCAGGTAAATTTTCTCTTAATTTTTTCTGGTAATAATATATTTTCTCCTGAATGTTCAATAAAAGTCCTCCAAGCGCTTTCTTGTAATCGATGGTTGCCTGAAGTCCTGATTCAGGAATGACATTATCGATGTTTTTGATGAAAATAAGGTCAGCATCCAGTTCATTCAGGTTTTCGAGCAGCGCACCATGCCCCGCCGGACGGAACAACAACGTGTCATCATCATTCCTGAAAGGCAGGTTTTCAGGAGTAACAGCAATCGTATCGGTCGATGTTTTTTGCTGCGAGAAGCTGATCTCGTATTCAACCGAAAAAAGCTCTTCATATTTGGGCAGAACTTCTTCGATCAGTTTTTCAAATAACAACTGGTGCTCGGGCGAGACCGTGAAGTGCAGTCTTACTTTGCCATCTTTGTTCGTGGTATATTTGGCACCTTCAACGAGGTGCTCTTCAACGGGCGTGCGACTTCCTTCCGGATAGCGATGAAATTTCAGCAGTCCTTTGGGCAGATTTCCGTAATTAAGCCCGGACTCGAAAAGCAAATATTTGATTAATCCGGCGGCATCTGTCTCCTGAATAGATTGGCTTCTGGCATTGATGACTTTTTCAAGGTCTTCATGAAATGCAAACTGCGACAGTTCGCTGAAAAACTGGTCAATTGTTTTGTCTGTTCGGAGTTCTGCCTCGCTTTTACCTTTTTTTAGTTCTTCGAGCGCATTGTACAACGACATGAACATTCTGCTTGCAGCGCCCGATGCCGGTACAAATTTGACAACATCAAGGCCTTTGGCGATGTAACTGTCGTAGATTGAATTATATCTGCGAATTTCATTTTCGTCGAGTTGAACGATGCCCCGGTTGACCGCAGCCGCCTCTGACAATTTTAGGAAAGGAAAGCCTGTTTTGAAATTTTCTACTTGCTGTAAAACAACCTCAATTTCACTACCACGGCTCCGGATAAATTTTATATCGTTTGTTCCAAACATAGCAGTGTATTATGGTTTTTTAAATTTATAAAATCGATCTGATAAATTGGGTACGGTATTTTAATCATCTTTAAAAGTTATAAAATTGTTGTTAACAAATTGGATTGTTGTAAATGGTTTAATATTAGTGGTTTGATTATTTTGACCTGATGTAGTACGCCGCAACTGAAGTAAATATCCGGCAAATTGCCCTGGCCTGAAAGATTTGAAGCGAACGTACAGCACAGGTTACCCGCTGTTTTTGGTTGAAGAGAATTAGCGCTATTTTTGTCCGTCAATAAAATCATAGGCATGACTGATTCTTCGTGGAATAATAACAAACGGTACAACGATTTTTCCGGCTATTTCAGAAAAAAATTTAATGGTCGGGTACAAAAAATATCAATTGATGCTGGATTTACATGTCCGAATCGTGACGGTAAAAAGGCACGTGGCGGATGTACCTACTGTAATAACCAGACTTTTAGTCCGGCTTATTGCAACCTCGAAAAATCAGTTTCGACACAGTTGGAAGAAGGAATCGCTTTTTTTTCGAAGAAGTACGATTCAATGAAATATCTGGCCTATTTTCAGTCATTCAGCAACACCTATGCACCGCTCGAAAACCTGAAGCAGTTATATGAAGAGGCACTTTCTTATCCGGAGGTAATTGGTTTGGTGATTGCCACCCGCCCCGATTGTGTTGATCACGGGATTTTGAATTACCTGCAATCGCTGGCCGAAAACCACTATGTAATGGTTGAATTTGGAATAGAATCGCACAAAAATGCGAGCCTCGAAAGGATCAACCGCGGACATACATTTGAAGAGTCGGTATGGGCGCTGCAAGAAACAGCCCGACGAAATATTCATACTTGTGCGCACCTGATTCTTGGCTTACCCGGAGAAACTGAAACAGATTGGCTTGATCAGGCAAGGACCATATCGAGATTACCGGTTGAAAACCTGAAACTTCACCAATTGCAAATTCACAAAGGAACCCGTTTGTATCGTGAATATCTGGAATCGCCCGACGATTTTACCATGTTTGCTGTTGATGAATACCTCGATTTGTCCGTTCGCTACCTGGAACTTCTCGATCCGAAAATTATCGTTGAACGCTTTGTGAGCGAAGCCCCTGATAAATTGCTGGTGGCTCCGCGCTGGGGATTGAAAAACTTCGAATTTACCGCCAAACTTGAAAAGCTGCTTGCAGAAAGAAATACCTGGCAGGGACGGCTGTTTGAGGGAAGGTGAGCAGTGATTAGTCAAAGTTGGTAGAAAGAGTTGTCAGGTTGTAATGGTTTTCGTTGTTTTCATCGTTGAAAAAGCTCCGGAGGAGCTAAAATATTTGTAGCCCTTGATTTCAATCCGGGGAAGAAAATCGGAAAAGACAAACCGTCCGCGTGAAGGCATTTAGAAAAGAGATGACCTCATTTCGGACGGAACAGCGAAGAATAAAAAAAAGGACGGAAGTTGGAAGACCGGAAAGTGAAAAAAAAAGTCGCAGTGTCCAGTCCCAGTTTGCAATCGCAGAAACCATAGAAACTACGAAGTAATTCTTATAAATTTGGACTTCCAAAAACCCTTTTTAACAGTGTAGTAACACGGGCGCTGGCGTTGTTACGGATGTCTTTTTCGCGTTCTTCAATTTTCAGGAAAAGACCATCCATTGCTTTGTTCAGAATGTAATCTTCCAGTTTTACATCGACAGTTTTCATGCCTGCAATTTTACCGACAGTTGAATTGGCCACTTTATTCCAGTTGTTGGTCAGTTCGTTCCACGATTGCTGTGTCGAAATGCCCGCCACCAGATTTTTGTTGAGCGATTCCCTGATTTTTGGACGATAAAGATTGGCTAGCTGTTGCGTCGTTTTTGTCTTGAAATATTCAGTTGCTGCGTCATCCGGGCCTTTTAATATTTGTAGGGCGTCGGCAAATGTCATTTCTTTGATGCTGCTCACAAAGATAGGTTTCGCGCCTTTGGCTGCATCTTCAGCAGCGCGATTAATCCGTAAAATGACATCGTCAACCAGCTTTTGGCCACCGGGTAATTTCGAAATGTTGTCGGTTATCGTTTTTGCTTCAGGAGGAAGCAGAATTTTTACAGCCAGGTCTTTTAAATAGCCATCTACCGCCGAAAGATGTGTCACCGAACTATCCGTTCCAACAAGCAAAGCGTCTTTTAATCCGCCAACAATTTCTGCATTGGTCAGCGGCAGGTTTTGTGCAACCGACGATTGGGCGATTTGCGTCAGTTCTGCGCACGAATTCATTAGAAACAGGGTAGAGGCCAATAATATAATTTTCGAAAAACGCATGGTGTAGTTGATTGAATGGTTGATTGTTATGTGTTTGATATTGATGTTATTTGGGTGTGAAG
>JAEWME010000275.1 GCA_023393265.1 Bacteroidota bacterium
CGGAAAAATGATGGAACTGGATTATCTGATCCACGAATTGAAAGCATTGCAAAAACAAAAATCGAAACATAAAAATTACTGAAATGAAAAATATAGGAACGGCAATCAAATTGTTTGCTGCACTGACTGTTTTACTTGGCGTTGTTTATCCGTTGCTGGTCACGGGAGTTGCTCAACTTGCATTTGCCCAAAAGGCCAACGGCGGCCTGATTGTTTGGGATGGAAAAACGGTCGGCAGTGAATTGATTGGCCAGAAATTCGATGGAGACCGCTATTTCTGGTCGCGGCCTTCAGCTTCAGATTATGGCGCAGTACCTTCGGGCGCGTCGAACCTGGGCCCGTCCAGCGAAAAACTGAAGCAACAGGTTCAGGAGCGGGAAAAGCAATTCAGGGTAAAGAATGAATTGGCCGACTCGGTAAAAATTCCTTCGGAAATGCTGTTTGCCTCGGCCAGCGGGCTCGATCCGCACATTTCGCCACGCGCTGCCCTGCTGCAGGTGGAACGGATTGCGAAAGTCCGCAACTTCGATGAAGCCCGAAAAAATCAACTGACCAGGCTGATTTCACAAATACAGGAAAAGCCAACTTTGGGTGTGTTTGGCGAAGAGCGGGTGAACGTATTATTGCTAAATTTGAATTTAGATAAGATTCAGTAAAACATGGCTGATTTTGACGACGAAAGACCGAGCCCTGACGATTTGCTGGCTTCGCTGAAGGCCAGCGAGGAGAAGAGCAAACGCGGAAAGCTGAAGATTTTTTTCGGAATGTGCGCCGGAGTAGGAAAAACTTATACCATGCTCGAAGCGGCGCTGGCCGAAAAAGCCAAAGGTGTGGATGTGGTGATTGGCTACCTCGAAACGCATAACCGCAGTGAAACTGCCGGTCTGGCCAATGGTTTTGAAGTAATCCCGCGGATAAATATTACTTATAAATCGTCGAAAGTTGACGAGATGGACCTCGACGCCATCATTGCACGCAAGCCACAGATTGTGCTGGTTGACGAACTGGCGCACACCAACGCTCCCGGAAGCAGGCACCTGAAGCGTCATCACGACGTTCAGGAAATACTGGATCATGGCATCAATGTTTTTACCACCGTCAATGTGCAACACCTCGAAAGCCGCTCTGAGGTGGTGGCACAAATCACTGGCATCGTTGTCCGCGAAACCATTCCTGATGAGGTTTTCGAGAATTCGGATGATGTTGAACTGGTTGACCTGACGCCCGATGAATTGCTGCAACGTTTTCAGGAGGGAAAAATATATACGCCGGAAAGGTCGAAAGAGGCAATCCTGAATTTTTTCAGGAAAGGAAATATAACCGCACTGCGTGAAATGGCGCTTCGGGTGGTAGCCGACCGTGTTGACAAGCAGTTGCACGATTACCTCCAAACCAAACGCATTAAAGGGCCATGGAAATCGGGAGTGCGGCTGCTGGTGGCGATTAGCCATACCGCTCAGTCGGCGCGGCTGATGCGGTGGTCGAAGAATTTGTCGGATATGATGGGCGGAAGTTTGCAGGCAATTTATGTAGAAACACCGCGTGAACTGAGCGCTGCTGAGCGCGAAAGCCTGGACAAAAATATTGCGATGACCAAGCAACTGGGCATTTCGTTCCGGATTGTGACCAATTACGATATTGTGAAAGCGATCGTTGGTTTCGCGCAGAAGGAAAACATCACACACATCATCATTGGCAAGCCGCTGTCGAAAAACTGGTACGAGACTTTCAAAACCAATTCTTTCATCAACCGGCTACTGAAATACAGCGGAAACATTGATGTTTACGTGTTGGGCGCCGATAATCCAGTGGAAGAAAAGTACAGCAAAAAAGTGCTGCGGCCCTCGTTCACATCAAGCGCGAACCAATATTTAGGCGCGTTTTTCTCTGTAATTGTCACCTCCGCTATTTTTTTTCTCATCAAGGATTTTGTTGGTTACCAGGTCGTGTCATTCGGGCTGTTATTTGTGGTTTCAATTCTCGCGTTTTTCTTCGGAACAGGTCCCATCCTGCTGGCGGCAACGCTCAGCTCGCTCATCTGGGATTTTTTCTTCATCCCGCCGCCTTACACCTTGCATGTCGAAAAACCCGAGGACATGTTGATGCTCATCATGTTTTTTATCATCGCGCTACTGAGTGGTGTACTCACTTCCCGAATTCGCGGGCAGGAGCAGAAAATTCGTGTCAGGGAAGAGCGAACCCACGCGCTTTATCAGTTGGCCAAAGAGTTGTCGGTAACCTCCGGAATTGAAGATGTTCTTAGCCTGACTGTTAACCACATCCGTAAATATTTCGGGATGGAGAGTCTGGTTCTCCTGAAAAACGAATCGGGACAACTCGAAAAGTACAGTCGAAACAAAAGTTTGCTGGTACTTTCGGAAAACGACCTGAGTATTGCCGACTGGACATTCAGGCACTCGGCCAAAGCTGGAAAATATTCGGATACACTGCCTTCAGGAGAATTGACTTTTTACCCGCTGAAAGGCAACAGCGAAAATATGGGCGTTATTGCCGTGAAACATGCCAAGGCTTTTACACAGGGCGAAGAACAGTTTTGGGAAGGTTTTCTGCCGCAGGTTTCAGGAAAAATTGAACGCGAATTTTTGCGCAACATTGCCCGGAATGCTTACATCCTGAACGAGTCGGACAAGCTGTACAAAACCTTGTTTAATTCTATTTCTCACGAATTACGGATTCCGGTGGCAACCATCATGGGCGCAACTGACACCTTGCTGGCGCAGGAGTACCCGGCTGAAACACGCGGCGAGTTGTACAACGAAATCAACCTGGCGGCCATTCGGCTAAACCGGCTGATCGAAAACCTGCTCAACATGTCGCGCCTCGATTCGGGACGGTTGACACTCCGCATCGACTGGTGCGATTTACACGATCTGATCAATAAAGTGACGCAGGGCCTTTCGGCTGAGTTGAAACCTTTTCAGTTGCATTGTGTGCTTCCTGAAGATATGCCGCTGGTAAAGCTCGATTTTGGCATGATGGAGCAGGTTATCCACAATCTATTGCTGAATGCCACGCAACATGCGCCAGCGGGGACTAACATCCGTGTCAAATTCTTCTGCGACAATGGCGAACTGATTATCCAGGTGATGGATCGCGGACCAGGTTTTGCCGAAAGCGAGTTGCCCAATGTTTTTAATAAGTTTTTCAGGGGCGAAGCTTCTGTGGCAGGTGGAACCGGACTGGGTCTATCAATCGTGAAAGGCATTGTGGAAGCGCATAATGGAATAGTTACAGCAGAAAACAGGGCACATGGCGGGGCTAAATTTGTCATCAAAATACCCACCGAAATTTCGGATATTTACAGCATTCATTAACCGCGCGATTATGGCCGACAACGAAACCATCCTGATCATTGACGACGAAGTGCAAATCCGGCGTTTGCTCGAAATAACGCTTGGATCAAACGGGTACAAAATTTACTCGGCTGCTACCGGTCTGGAAGGTATTCAGAAAGCGGTCAGCCATTCTCCGGCGCTCATCATTCTCGACCTCGGTCTGCCGGATGCCGACGGGCACGAAATCCTGAAAAAGCTCAGGGAATGGTATCAAAAGTCGGTCATTATTTTGTCGGTGCGCAGTTCGGAGGACGACATAGTGAAAGCGCTTGACACAGGAGCTAATGACTATTTAACGAAACCATTTCGCACCGGCGAATTGCTCGCACGAATCCGGGCATCAATCAGGCAAAACAACACGAATTCCGAAAATCCGGTGCTGGTTTTCGATTCGCTCGAAGTCGATTTATCGAGCCACGCTGTGCGCAAAAATAGTGAGCTGCTTAAACTGACATCCACCGAATTTTCGTTGCTGACCCTGCTGTCCCGAAACGCCGGGCGGGTTCTTACCCATCAATATATTCTGAAAGAAGTATGGGGAATGGGTTATCTGGAGCAAACACAGTATCTGCGGGTTTTTATCGCTCAGTTGCGTAAAAAGATTGAAGATGATCCGGCCCATCCAAAGTTGTTGATCACTGAATCCGGAATCGGGTATCGGTTCGGAAAATAGAATCTTCAGGACAAAAAAAAGCGACCATCTTTTCGGACGGCCGCTCCAATCAATCCACCAATTCTGAAGTTTATTTAGTTATCCAGCTAATTACTTTTTCGTCGTCGGGTTTGGTCCTTGGGTCAACAACGTCAACCAGTTTCCCGCTTTCGTCAATCAGGTATTTCTGGAAGTTCCATTTCACTTCTGAGTCCATTACCCCGTTTTGGCTTTTTTCGGTCAGCCAGCGGTACACCGGGGCCATGTCTTTTCCTTTGACTGATATTTTCGACATCATTGGGAACGTGACTCCGTAATTTTTCGTGCAAAATTCAGCAATTTCGGCATCGGTGCCCGGTTCCTGACTCAGAAAATTGTTCGCCGGAAAGCCAACGATCACGAATTTATCCGGGCCATATTGTTTATAGATTTTCTCCAGGATAGCATACTGCGGCGTGTTCCCGCATTTCGATGCCACATTCACCACCATTACTTTTTTACCTTTCAGGTTCGATAGCGGAAATTCTTTGCCGTTGATGTCGGTGACTTTGAAGTCGTAAAATGATTTTTGCGCCATTGCCGCTGTGGCAAACAAAAGCAGGCCAATAAGAAGCGAATATGTTTTCATGTCTTTAAATTTTTTTTGAATGTTTTTCTTTTTTCGAACTGATGGAAGTAAAACAAACGGCACTCTCAAAAGTTTTGGACATCAGTAAGATGAAATGCAGGTACCTTCTTACTCGGGTTCCTGCCACCCGATGTTAATAAGTTTCGACTTGCCGTTAGGCCAGAATTTGTATATTTGGTCGTTCAACCAAGAGCAGTTTATGGAGAATTTTATTGTTTCAGCACGA
>JAEWME010000298.1 GCA_023393265.1 Bacteroidota bacterium
ACTTTATTCTGGTCGATACGGCAGGCTTGCGCAAACGTACCAAAGTGAAGGAAGATGTTGAGTTTTACTCGACTATGCGCTCCATCCGTGCCATCGAGGATTCGGATGTCTGCATTCTGATGATCGACGCTACACGCGGCATCGAAGCGCAGGACGTGTCGATTTTTCACCTCATTCAACGCAACAAAAAAGGCATCGTCATTCTGGTGAACAAATGGGATTTGGTGGAAAAAGACAACTCGAGTACCATCACGTTTACGAAAGCCATCAAAGAGAGAATTGCTCCGTTTGTTGATGTGCCGATTGTTTTTATTTCTGCACTTTCTAAGCAACGTATCCTGAAAGCGCTTGAAACGGCGGTCGAAGTTTACAACAACCGCACCAAAAAGGTAAAAACTTCGGAGTTGAACCAGGTGATGCTCGAAGCCATCGAATCTTATCCGCCGCCATCATTGAAAGGCAAATTCGTGAAAATCAAATACGTCACACAACTCCCGAGTCAAACGCCAAGTTTCGCATTTTTTGCCAATCTTCCGCAGTATGTGAAAGAACCATACCGGCGCTATCTCGAAAACAAGATCCGGGAGAAATTCAACTTTGCAGGTGTTCCTGTCCAAATTTTTATCAGAAAAAAATAGGAGAAAGCTTTATATCAAACCGGCCCCCAAAATCAGGATTTGCGCTTACAAAGGGCTTTCCCCGATTTTGGGAGTTGTTGTTTTTATCCATGAGCGAAATACCTCCTCCGGAACAGGATTCTGCCAATCTTTGTTTTTTTTCGAAAATTTCGCCCCCAGACCGAGCGATTGTTCGGATTATTTGTTTCGACTGTGTATATTTAGAAAATTACAGCCATGAACAATGAATTTAACCACTGAGAACATATTATTGGTAGGTTCTATCCTACTTTTCATTTCGCTTTTTGCCGGAAAAACTTCCTATAAAGTGGGCATTCCTGTACTGATCCTTTTTTTAGGTATTGGTATGTTGGCAGGCTCTGAAGGCATTGGCGGCATTTATTTTGACAATCCCAAAATTGCCCAGTTCATCGGAATTATAGCCCTGAATTTTATCCTTTTTTCCGGAGGGTTCGACACCGACTGGAAAGCAGTTCGCCCCATTCTCTGGCAAGGTATCAGTCTCTCCACACTGGGTGTTTTAATCACAGCAACATCGGTGGGTATTTTCGTATGGGCAGTCACCGACTTTACCATTTATGAAGGGTTACTGCTCGGGTCCATTGTATCATCAACCGACTCTGCTGCTGTATTCTCCATTCTCCGCTCCCGCAGTATTGCACTGAAAGGAAACCTGCGTCCAACACTTGAGCTTGAAAGCGGCAGCAACGACCCGATGGCCTATGTGCTAACCATCCTTTTTACAGGCATGGTTATCAGTCAGGATTCAAGTCTGCCGGGTATGCTGCCCTTTCTCCTGAAACAAATTGCTATCGGCGCGGCAATGGGCTACATCATCGCGCGACTCAGTAAAATAGTCATCAACGGTATCAAACTCGACATCGAGGGACTTTACATCGTGCTAGGCATTGCCATCATGTTCTTCAGTTTTTCGGCTACCGATTTCATCGGTGGAAATGGATTTCTGGCCGTATACATTTGCGCGGTTTATCTCGGGAATCAGGATTTAATACACAAAAAGAAGTTTATCAAATCATTCGACAGTTTTGCCTGGCTCATGCAAATAGTGCTTTTCCTCACGCTCGGCTTGCTGGTTTTCCCAAGCCAGGTGATTCCGGTTATTGGAATTGGTCTTGTCATTTCAATCTTCCTCATTTTAATCGCTCGACCCATCGGAGTTTTTTCAAGCCTCATCATGTTTCGCGGGCAAACGAGGGAAAAACTTTTTATTTCGTGGGTCGGACTGCGTGGCGCTGTTCCAATTGTTTTTGCCACATACCCGTTGTTGGCTGGTGTGGGAAAAGCCAACATGATTTTCAATATCGTGTTTTTCATCTCACTGACTTCGGTACTTATTCAGGGTTCAACCCTTTCGAATGTGGCCAAATGGATGGGACTCACCATGCCCGAGAGCGACAAGCCCCGCACACAAACCGACATTGAGTTGCAAAACAGTATCAAGAAAATACTTACTGAAATCATCATTTCTCCTGAATGTGAATCAGCAGGAAAGCAGATTGTGAACCTCGGATTACCCAAAACCATTCTGATTTCTATTATCCAGCGCGACAATCGATTCATCATTCCAACAGGAGCTACTACGCTTGAAACGGGTGACAAGCTGTTTGTCTTAACAGAAAACAAGGAAGATCAGGATAGTGTGAATGAATTTTTCAGCAAACAAAAAAAGGCAGGTTTTCAGGCATGAGTTCCCTGCAGGGCAAGAACAGCAATTTTCTCAGGTTTCCCGAGCACATACACCACGTCCTCCGGATTGAAAATAAAACCTGCACCGGGGTTCTCGAAAATATCTTCGCCGCGCTTCACGGCGACGACAGTCAAACCATATTCTTTACGCAGGTGAATCTCTTTAAGCGACCGCCCCGGGAAAACTTCATATTTTCCGGCTTTCAGCGCCACAATTTCAACATCAGGAATTTCGTCGCTCAGTGCATAAGTAGGCACTTCGTCTTTTTCCCTGAAAATACCATAATTGTCGTCGCGGATTAAAGAAATGGCCCTTTCTATTTCGCCTTTCGGGATGAGTAACTTACTGAGTATTCTTTCAAACAGTTCGATAGCTGTTTCAAACTCTTCAGGAATTACCTGATTGGCGCCCATTTCGTACAAATCTTCAATATCGGAAACATATTTTGCGCGTACGATAATGTAAGCATGTTTATTGATGGCACGCACTTTTTCTATTACACCAAGCGCAGTAATTGCATCGCCAATGCTGACAACCACAATCTCGGCAGTTTCAACATAAGCTTTCTGCAAAATAGGTTCATTCATCGCATCGCCATATACAACCATCTCACCTTTCAACTGTCGCGCCCGTGCCGAAGCCGGATCAAAGACAATAGACACGTAAGGAAGTTTCATCTGGCAGGCCATGCGCGAAAGATTCAGCGATCGTGAATCTTTTCCAATCAGCACAATATGGTTTTGCATCGCTGGTACTTCCACTTCATGAAGTGGGAAAAGCCCTTTTACCAGAATAGGCGGTATCGGGAATCTAAGTAACCTGCCAGCCAAGGGCTTCGATATCATGATCAGGAAAGGCGAAGCAGCCATCGAAACGATCGTGACGGCCAGAAAAAGCTGATAATAATAATCTGTCAGAATCTGGTATGTTTGACCGGTTTTAGCCAAAATGAACGAAAACTCGCCAATTTGCGCCAAACCCAGCCCAACCACCACGGTTCCACGAAAGGTATGCCCCAGTACGAAAGCAGTAGCCCCCGCAACCATGGTTTTAATGGCTATCACCAGCAAAACAGTAGCAACAATAACTCCAATGTTTGAAGCAACAAAATCGAGATCGAGCAGCATGCCAATGGACACGAAGAAAAAGCTGGTAAAAGTATCTTTGAAAGGGATGAGGTGACTAAACGCGTCCTGGCTATACTCAGAACGCGATATCATCAAGCCACCCAAAAAAGCACCAAATGCCAGCGACATACCCATTTCGGAAGTAAGCAACGCAACGGCCAGACAAACCAGCAAAATCGACATCAGGAATAGTTCCTGATTTTTCGTCAGCGCGATCAGGTGCAAAACCCGCGGCATAATCCAGCGGTTACCCACATAAACCAAAGCCATGATAGCAAGCGTTTTCGTTCCCAGAATCATCAGCTTCGCGCCAATATGACCTGTTTCACCTCCCAGCATTGGAGTGAAAAGCATCAGCGGCACTAACACTAAATCCTGAAAGATCAGGATACCAACAACGGTGCGACCATAATTTGAGGTTAATTCGCCTCTTTCCTGAAGAATTTTGAGCACCAGCGCCGTACTACTGAGCGCAGTGAGAAAACCGATAAAAACGGAGGTGTTCCAGCTTAAATGATACATCCGGGCAAATAGCGCGATGGCTCCCGCAGTAAGTATCAGTTGCAAAAAACCACCGAGAAATACTATGTTCCTGATTTTGATGAGGTGATTGAGCGAAAATTCCAGCCCGATGGTAAACATGAGCAGCAAAATTCCGATTTCGGCCATAAACTCGATCTCATGCGGAGAATGGATGACTCCCAAAACCGATGGTCCTGCCACAATACCTGTAAGCAGATACCCAATGATGGTCGGTATCCTTATTTTGGTAAAAAGGAAGTTTACAGCTGTTGCAAAAGCAAAGATGATGACAATATCTTCGAGGATGAATAGTTCCATGATGCAAGTTAGTCGAAATTCACCATCTTAACATGAAAAATTATTTAGCAAACTGTTATTTCTGGAGTAAACTGAAGAATCATGTTTTCTTTGCCATTGGCAGTACAAAGAAGAAAAGACTCCCTTCTCCCGGAATGTTTGTGCTTTCAACACCCACTTCGCCGCCAAGCTTTTCTATAATACGTCGAACAATTGAAAGTCCAAGTCCATGACCTTCAACCCGAAGCGTTTCGAGCCTGGTAAACTTATGAAACAACAGGCCTATTTGTTCTTTGGTAAGACCATGTCCATTATCCCGAATCCAGTACTTAACTTGTTCTCCGGGCAAAATAGCATGACCAATTTCGATAACAGGCGGGGAACCACCGTATTTCATCGCATTGCTCAGATAATTGATCCAGACTTCCTCCAGCCAGGCTTCGTAGCCCAGCACTTCGGGCCAGTCTGAAGGCAATTTAATCGTTGCCTTATATTCATCGACCATCGATTTCAGGCGAGTTAATGAATCGGAAACCAAGCGTTGCATATTGACGCCGGTGGTCCGGATTTCCTGCTGCCGTACCGATGCCAGCGTAAGTAACTCGCGGGTAATGTGCATGGTTTTGGTGGCCGACTCAGTAATCATGTCATTTATTTCCAGAATGTCAGCCTTATCCATTCCATCGGTTATTCCTGATTTCACCAGACCGCTTGCGCTTACAATTACGCCCAGCATATTTTTAAGGTCGTGGGCTACAGTATGCGAGAAAGCATCCAGGTCGGCGATGAGTTTTTCTTTTTCTTCAATCTCTGCTTTCAGCAACTCGTTTGCATCCCTGATTTTTTCTTCAGCCTGAATATGCCTGGTAACATCTTTAATGACGATCAGCTTCCCGGTCTCCTGACCACTGTAATCGGTTAAGCCAGTCACGTGCAAATCGTAATAAAACGTCTCGCCGTTTACTTCTTTCGACACCTCGCGATGCGCGTCTTCCTGAATGATCAGTTCGCCGATTAGCCGGGCGCGGTGTGGGAATACATCTTCAATCTTTGCGCCTATAATTTCTGTTCGCCCCGGATCAATGAGATTCTCCATTGCCGGATTGTAGTCGGCGATACGCATCGAGCGGTCGAGAACAAGAATGGCATCAGGAATAATATCGATTAGCTTGTTTCTGGCAAAGGGCACCAGGTCGAACATCCTGAACTGCGAAATATTGATGGCAATCAGAAGTCCGGTCATTAAAAATGTCAATGGAGTCCAATCGAACCCGGGAACCGGATTGAGGTGAAAAACATACATGACATTGCCGACGGGCGGAAGCAACGATGCAAAAAACAGTAACCCGATCTGCCTTTTGTAAAACGAAGGCAGCCTGAAATAAAAAATTAGAATATTGACGATTCCCGCAGTTAACGTGAGATACGAAAAAACAAAAATCACCCAAAAGAAAGGACCATATACATAGTCGGTAGCATTTGTAAGCGGATTAATCGAGTAACTCTTCCAGAGCAGGTGATGCAATTCGTTTGTAAATGGAAACAACAGGAATATTGTTGACAAGGCATACATCGAAACCACCAGATAGCGTTTCAGAAAGCGCTTGTTAGCCGTAAATTCAAGCGAAAAAAACAGGTAAGAGACCGTGCAATATACAATGCCCACATACGACAATTTAGACCAGAAAATCTTGGTAGCTAAATCGGTAGATGAAAATTCAAATGCATATGTGAACGCCCAAACGGGAACGGTTATCTGCCAGATAAGCCAATATTTAACCCCCGGGGTCTGACGATAACGCAATAAAAACAGAAAGGTGATAAATCCAACAATGCCGCCAATCAACAGCAATATAAACAGAGGAGTAACCAGGTAATTGTCAATATTCAGTTCAGAATGAACCATTACATACTTGATTTACGGGGTAGCTTGAAGCCAGGTTTATTTTATGGGGTGAAATTAGAAAATATTGGCCGAAAAAAGGAAAGTTTTGTCAGTATTCGGCAATTCATTTAAAAAGTTTAAGAAAAAACTCAAATCAGGTAACAAATTGAAATCAGGAGAAAAACAAATGTTCGACCAGGATTTTGGTTCCAATGATGATCAAAATTACACCACCGGCAACTTCGGCGTAGCGACTTATTTTGGGGCCGGTTGTTTTTCCAAGCAAAATACCCAGCATTGCCGCCATAAAAGTGACAAAGCCAATGATAAAAACTGCAACCAAAATTTTATTCAGGAGCGTAGCAAAACTAAAACCCACAGCAAGTGCATCAATGCTGGTGGCCAGAGAAAGCATCAGAATTACTTTGAGCTGAAGCGGATTCTTTATGTCGCGCTGCTCGCCGCCCAGTAAACTTTCGATAATCATTTTTCCTCCAATGAGCCCAAGTAGACCAAAGGCCAGCCAATGGTCAACCGGTTCGATGATCGGCTTCATGCTGTTACCCACCAACCAGCCTATCAGAGGCATCGCAGCCTGAAACACGGCCAGAAAAATGGCAATTTTTGAAGCCTGAAAAAAACGTATTTGTGGTAAGTTGAGCCCGCTGCAAACTGAAACAGCAAATGAATCGAACGATAAACCTATGGCCAGCAAAACGACTGTTAAAATTTCCATCGGACTGAAATGAGCGACAAAACTATAAAAAATTGATTTTAGCCGAAAACAATTTCCGGATGGGTTGGAATGAAAAAGCCGACAAATAAAATTTCAGGAGATTGATTCGCGTAACGCTATTCCCTGATAACCTTCACCTCGCCGCTTCGTCCGAGTTTAATAATTCCTGAAGGAGCAGCTTTTTGGGTATCGTCCTGCCGGTATTTCACCACATAATCAACCGAATCGAGAATTTGCTGATCGATGTCGGCAAAACAACCAGGTGACGGGTTTCCGCTCACATTGGCCGATGTGGAGACAATTGGCCGTTTGAAACGACGGATCAGTTCCGACGAAAAAGCTTCTGTGGTAATCCGGATGCCAATACTTCTGTCGGCAGCCACCAGGTTAGGCGCCAGATTCTTTGCGCCGTCGTAAATAATTGTCAATGGTTTATCTGTCAGTTCAATCAGGTCGAAGGCCACTTCCGGAATCTCGTCAACATACCGATCGAGCAATGCCACATTCTCCATCAGCACCAACATGCTTTTCGAGTCCTCGCGGTTCTTGATGGCGT
>JAEWME010000371.1 GCA_023393265.1 Bacteroidota bacterium
GGAAGACAGGTTGCAAAGTGAATATTCAATTGCCATGAATGTTTACTCTGAAATCACAAAGCAACTCGAACAAGCCAAGATAAAAGTTAAAGAAGAAACGCCCGTGTTCTCTGTTCTGGAACCGGCGACTGTACCAAATGAAAAGTCGAAGCCCAAACGGCTCCTGATCATCATTATATGGACTTTGCTCGGAGCAATTATAGGAACAGGAATCGTTTTTGGCCGCACAGTTGCCGGAGCGATTAAAGAACAATGGAATAAAACAGAACAGGAATTTATTTAAACGATTACCAATGCACTACCCAACCAATATAACAAAATGATAAACAGACGAATAGCGATATGACACACAAAAACTTAATTCTCAGCAAAATAGCCGACAACAAGGAAACGATTGGCATCATTGGTCTTGGATATGTTGGGCTGCCGCTTGCAGTCTCGTTTTCCGAAGCTGGTGTCAAAGTCATTGGGTTCGATAAATCAACGTCGAAGGTTGATAAAATTAACCGGGGAGAAAACTATATTAAAGATATAACCGACGAAGCCCTGCAAAAGGCTGTTTCCGGTAAAATATTCGAAGCGTCTGTCGATTTCTCGCGAATGGGCGAATGCGATGCACTGATTATCTGCGTTCCCACGCCGCTCGACAAATTCAGGAAACCGGACATGGGCTATATCGAATCGGCCTGCCACGAAATTGGTCGCAACATGAAGCCTGGAACTTTCATCAGCCTCGAAAGTACGACTTACCCCACAACGACCGAAGATTTTATGCTTCCTATTATTGAAAGAGAAAGCGGACTTAAAGCACAGGAAGATTTTTGGCTGGCTTACAGTCCGGAAAGAGTTGATCCTGGCAACCAATCGTTTCATACACGCAATACGCCCAAAGTGATTGGCGCCATGTCGCCAGACGGGCTTGAAATCGGGCAGGCAATTTATCGAAAAGCAGTCGATTTCATTTTCCCGGTCAGTTCTCCGCGTGTTGCCGAAATGGTCAAAATCCTCGAAAATACCTACCGGCTTATCAACATTAGTTTAATCAATGAGCTGGCATTGCTTTCAGGAAAGATGGACATCAACATTTGGGAGGTTATTGAGGCTGCCAAAACAAAACCATTTGGATTTCAGGCATTTTATCCCGGACCTGGAGTTGGCGGCCATTGCATACCGCTCGATCCGTTTTACCTGGAGCACATCGCCAAGAAATTCGATTTCGAGTTAAGCATGATTCACGCGGCCGGACACATCAACATGAGAATGCCACATTACATGTATATCAAAATTGCTACCGCCCTGAACAACAACAAAAAATCGGTTAACGGCAGTAAAATTCTGTTTTTGGGTGTGGCATACAAACCCAATATCGACGACGAGCGCGAATCGCCAGCTTTGGAAATTATCGACATCGTTGCTAAAAAAGGTGGAATCATATCTTATAACGATCCCCATATTCCGTCAATCCATTCGCATGGAGGCAACAACCTGAAGTCGGTTGAACTGACAGCAGAATCGCTTGCGGATGCAGATGTAGTTGTGATCACTACGAACCACAAAGCTTACGATGTTGATTTTATCACTAAAAATGCTCAACTTATTGTCGATCTTCGCAATGTAATTCCCGCTGCAGGAGATCATGTATACAAACTTTGAAATATCATTTTATAATTCAGAAAACTAAGATAATATGAAAATTACTTGCATAGGAGCTGGTTACGTGGGTGGACCCACCATGGCTGTAATTGCCGAGATGTGTCCAGACATTGAAGTCACGGTGGTCGACATCAACGAGCAGCGGATAGCAGACTGGAACGATGACAACACGGATAAACTGCCGATTTATGAGCCAGGTTTGGCTGAAGTAGTTAAAGCTGCACGAAACCGTAATCTCTTCTTCTCTACTGATATGAAAACGGCCATACAGCGAGCCGATATCATTTTTATTTCGGTAAACACACCAACCAAAAACTACGGAGTGGGAAAAGGAATGGCTGCCGATTTAAAATATGTTGAGTTGTGCGCGCGACAAATCGCCGAATTTTCGGAAAACGATAAAATCGTCGTTGAAAAGTCGACTTTGCCGGTACGAACAGCAGAATCAATCCGGACAATTCTGAATAACAACACAAGCGGATTGAATTTCCAGGTTTTATCGAATCCCGAATTTTTGGCTGAGGGAACTGCGGTACAGGATTTGCATAATCCCGACCGCGTTTTGATTGGCGGAGATAAAACACCGGAAGGACTGAAAGCTGCCGAAACACTGGCTTCTGTTTACGGACGCTGGATCGCGCGGGAAAGAATTCTTCTAACCAATGTGTGGAGCAGTGAATTATCGAAACTGACGGCAAACGCCTTTCTGGCGCAGCGCATTTCGAGCATCAACGCTATCTCTGCCTTATGCGAACGAACCGGCGCCGATGTCGACGAAATTGCTAAAGCCATTGGAACCGACAGCCGTATCGGTCCAAAATTTTTGAAAGCTTCGGTAGGATTCGGCGGAAGTTGCTTCCAAAAAGACATTCTGAACCTCGTTTACCTTTGTCACCATTTCAATTTACCTGAAGTTGCCGACTATTGGGAACAGGTTATCAAACTGAATAATTACCAAAAAAACAGGTTCGCCAATCAGATTATCGACAGTTTGTTCAACACCGTTTCAGGAAAGAAAATTGCAATGCTGGGATGGGCATTTAAAAAAGATACGAATGATACCCGCGAATCGGCAGCAATTTATGTTGCGTGGGAATTGCTTCAGGACCACGCCGAAATTCATGTTTACGATCCGAAAGTTTCGAAATCGCAAATACTTCGCGACCTGAAATATTTGGCAACCATGACTCACTCAACCTACAGCGGCGACTTTGATTCTTCGCCAACCGGTGAGCTTGAAGGTGCGTCGGTACATGTTCATGCCGAACCTTATGACGCGATGAAAGACGCGCATGCCATTGCTATTATGACTGAATGGGACGAGTTTAAAACTTACGATTGGCAAAGAATTTTTGAGAACATGATCAAACCGGCATTCCTGTTTGACGGCCGAAACATTCTGGATCGTGCAAAATTATCTGAAATCGGTTTCAATATAAAATCTGTCGGAAAAGGAACCATTTAACGCAAGTGAAAAGCAAATGAAAATCCTTGTAACCGGCGCTGCCGGATTTATTGGCTTTCATCTTGTTCGGCGCTTGGTAAGTGAACAACACCAGGTTTTCGGGCTCGACAATATCAACGACTACTACGATATTAATCTGAAGTATGCCCGTCTGGCAGAAACTGGTATTTATTCGCCCGAAGAGACTGACAGAGGTGGTGGAAAAAATAAAAAATATCCGGAAATTGCCTCCGGAATGCCCATTCAGTCGTCTGATTTTCCGAACTATCGCTTTCTCCGGATTGACTTGGAGGAAAAGCAGGCAATAGCCGATCTGTTTGCCAGCGAGCATTTCGACCTGGTGATCAACCTGGCAGCGCAGGCAGGCATTCGTTATAGCATTGAAAATCCGGAAGCATACATCCGGAGCAATGTTGTTGGTTTTTTTAATGTTTTGGAGGCATGTCGGCGTCATAATGTAAAGCGTTTAATTTACGCGTCGTCGTCTTCGATATATGGAGAAAATGCCAAAGTGCCGTTCTCCGAAAACGATCAGGCCGATCAGCCAATAAGCCTTTACGCAGCAACAAAAAAAAGTAACGAGCTAATGGCCCACACTTATAGCCATCTTTATGGCATCAAAACCACGGGACTGCGCTTTTTCACCGTGTACGGACCCTGGGGAAGACCCGACATGGCCCCAATGCTTTTTGCCCATGCCATCAGGCAGGATCAACCAATAAAGGTTTTTAACAACGGCAAAATGGCGCGCGATTTTACATACGTCGACGACATCGTGGAAGGAATAGTAAAACTTGCAAAGCAGGAAACAGCAGAAGCGACCACATCGCAACACCGGATTTTCAACATTGGTAACGGTAGCCCTGTGAACCTGCTCGACTTTATCGAAGCGCTCGAAAAATCGTTTGGCAAGAAAGCCGAAAAAATCATGATGCCTATGCAGGACGGAGATGTTCCGCAAACATGGGCCGACACAACAAATTTAACAGAAGTGACCGGTTTTAAACCGCAAACGAGTATTGCTGATGGTATTGCCGCTTTTGGCAGTTGGTTCCAAAACTTCTACAAATAGCCTGGCATGGTTGAACGACTAAAGAAAATATTCAAAAACCATAAAACACTAATTCAGAACTTTTCGTACCTGTCGGCCCTGCAGATTTTCAACATGTTGCTGCCACTTATCACTTACCCCTATTTGATAAGGGTTTTAGGGAAAGAAACTTATGGGCTTGTGGTTTTTGCGCAGGCAATAATCTCCTACTTCACAATTTTAATAAATTTTGGATTTAATATAAGCGCAACAAGATATATCTCACTAAATAGAAGTAACAGTTTAATAAAAATAAATGCTATTAACGCAATTTATACTATTAAATTTATTCTTTTCTGTTTCTCCTTTGTAGTACTTTATTCAATCATCTTCATATCTCCCAAAATCAATGAAAATAGGCTGTTGTATATTTTGAGTTATGGAATTTGTTTTAACGAACTACTTTTACCTGTCTGGTATTTTCAAGGGATAGAAAAAATGAAATTTATAACGTTTATCAATCTTTCGACACGATCGCTCTTTATAATTGCAATTTTTTTATTTATCAATAATAAATCTGATTATTTGTTAGTACCTTTATTTAACTCTTTGGGTGCAATTATTGGTGGCCTTGCTTCTATTTATATCGTACGAAAAAATGAAAAAATGCGATATACTTTTCCTCTTCTTTCTGAATTATTATTTCATATTAAAGAAGCTTTACCAATATTTGCTTCTGGCGCAACAAGGCTAGCCTATATGAGTACGAATAAAATACTAATTGGAAGTCTAATTGATTATCAAACCTTAACATATTTTGATCTCTCAGACAAGATTCTTACTTCTATAAAGACATTTGTGAATACTATTGGACAAGCGATATTTCCATCAATATCAAAGAATAAAAACATTAAACTAGTAAAAAAAGTAATGTGGTCTACTGTGATTTTAATAACTATCACCGTCATTGCTTTAAGTATTGTCTCAAAACAAGTTATTATCTTCTTTACTGGCGAATATGAATTTTATGCACAACTTATTTTGATTTGCTTTTCAGTTTCACTAATACCATTCACTATCAGTCAGTTTTGGTCAATGTCTGTATTGCTTCCATTAGGATTCTACAAAGAGTATTCTAAAATAATCATGAAATCTGGTTTTGTTTACTTCATATTTATTGGACTTTTTATTTCATCAAATAGTATTAATTC
>JAEWME010000398.1 GCA_023393265.1 Bacteroidota bacterium
CGACGAAGACGGAACACGATATTACCAGCCAAATTCGCGTTACCTGAATCTTCGTCCGAGTGGCCCGTGGCATTATTTTAAAGATCCGGCCGAGTATTTCCGGGAAAATGCCAAAGGTTTCAACACCGAACAGGGAACGCCATCGGTACCAACCGCTGCTTCCATGCGGAAAATGATGGCTGAAGAAGATACCTGGCCAATTGGCGATGTGTGGCATTACCACGACTTGCACTTTGGACAGAAAGATTATTGCGATGCCATTGATCGCCTGTACGGGACTCCTGAAAATCTGGACGACTTTTGCAAAAAAGCGCAATTGGTGAATTACGACAGTCACCGTGCAATGTTCGAATCGTGGAACAGCAAGTTGTGGGACAACACCAGTGGCCTTTTGCTCTGGATGACGCATCCGGCGTGGCCAAGTGTGGTTTGGCAGGTTTATTCGTGGGATTACGAAACATTTGGTTCCTATTTCGGGTGCCAAAAAGCCTGTGAACCGGTGCATATTCAGCGGAACTTGCACGATGGGAAAGTGGTGATTGTAAATACCAGCTTACATCCGGTGGACGGAATGGCAAGTCTGGATGTGTACAGTATTCAGGGTAAAAAACTATTTTCTGAATCTGTAAAAATTGAAGCACAGGCAAATCAGTTAACCGAGTGTTTCACGCCTGTAATTCCTGAAAATTTACCTGAAATATACCTCGTTCGTGTTTCATTTTGGGATAAGAACAGAAAGCCGATTTCAGTAAATGACTACTGGCAAAATGGAAAGTCGGCATCAGATTTCAGGAAGTTTAATGAATTATCCGATGCTAAAATATCCGGGAAATATATAGTGAAACCAGGTGAAAATGGAGAAGTGAAATTTATCCTGAAGAATGACAGCCGGGTCACAGCGATCGCATTAAAGTGTAGCCTGGCAGATTCAGAAAACGGAAATCAGATTTTACCTGCCATTTTTTCCGACGGATATTTCAATTTGCTGCCTGGAGAGAGCCGCGAGATTTCGCTCGACGAACTGAAAAGTAAGTCGGTTCACATTGTAGTGGAGGGATATAATTTAAAATCAGGAATTATATTGTAAATAATTCTGAAGTAATGAAACTGATTGTTCTCCAGACCACTGCTGTTTCAACCTTGGTTCGGATGGGGCAGAAACGAATTTTTCAGATTAGAATGTATTCAGAATTGATTAAAAAGTATTAAAGCCCAAAATCCAGGCTGGATATTTTTGATAAATAAAAAATTAAATAATCAATTAGTTGGAAAGAGTAAGAAAGAGCTTGAAATAAACCTATGGAGATGAATATTGAATTTGAAAAGAGACTGAAGTCGTTGGAAGCAAAATACGCGACACTTATTTCACAGAAAAATAAGCCGGTTGCTGAGTCAAACGGTATTTATGAGCGGTATGAAAATCCGATATTAACTGGTGAGCACACGCCTGTTTTCTGGCGCTATGATTTAAATCCGGAAACCAACCCAATGCTGCTTGAACGAATTGGGATTAATGCTACGTTTAACGCCGGAGCCATTAAATTTCAGGGCAAATACCTTTTGGTTGTGAGGGTTGAAGGTAACGACAGAAAATCTTTTTTTGCCATTGCCGAAAGTCCCAACGGAATCGACAATTTTGAATTTTGGGATTTCCCGATAACGCTTGATGAAAATGATGATCCGGATACGAACGTGTACGACATGCGTTTGATAGAGCACGAAGATGGTTGGATTTATGGTATATTTTGTACCGAACGGAAAGATCCGGCTGCACCTGCAGGCGATTTGTCGTCAGCGGTTGCCGCGGCAGGTATTGTTCGCACCAAAGACCTGAAGAACTGGGAACGCTTGCCCGATTTGGTGTCGAAAAGTCAACAGCGAAATGTTGTATTACATCCAGAGTTTGTTGATGGAAAATATGCGTTATATACCCGCCCTCAAGATGGTTTTATCGATACCGGCAGTGGCGGCGGAATAGGTTGGGCATTGATTGACAGCATGACTAAAGCTGAAGTTAAATCAGAAAAGATTGTCAATTTCAGAGAATACCATACCATTAAAGAATCGAAAAACGGCGAGGGGCCTGCACCAATAAAAACTGATAAAGGCTGGCTGCATTTGGCGCACGGTGTTCGCGGCTGTGCTGCCGGCTTGCGTTACGTGCTTTATTTGTATATGACTTCGCTGGAAGATCCTTCGGTGCAGATTGCCGAACCAGCCGGATATTTCCTTGCCCCGGTAGATGAAGAGCGCATCGGAGATGTTTCGAATGTGTTGTTTTCCAATGGATGGATTCTGGATGACGACGGAACCGTTTTCATCTATTATGCTTCGTCCGATACCCGGATGCACGTAGCTACTTCAACGATTGAAAAGTTAGTTGACTATTGCCTGAATACGCCGCAGGATGGATTGCGTTCTGCCTCATCAGTTCAAACGCTGAAAAAGCAAATTGAAAAAAATCTGGAATTTATATCTGTAAAGTCAGAAAAGTAGCTTAATGAGTTTGCACGAATGCATCCTGATATTTTTCAGGATGTATAAAGTATTGCGGGCCATCTGAATAAATTAGTAATGACCGATAAACTAAAACTAAAAGAGAAGGTAGCTTATGGCTTCGGAGATGCAGCATCGTCGATGTTCTGGAAGCTATTTTCGATGTATTTGATGTTCTTTTACACCGATATATTTGGTATTTCTGCTGCAGTGGTTGGAACCATGTTTCTGGTTACCCGGATTTGGGATGCAACTTTTGATCCGGTGGTTGGCATCATAGCCGATCGAACCAGGTCGCGGTGGGGAAAATTCAGACCATTTTTACTATGGGGAGCCATCCCTTTTGGTGTTGCCGGAATTCTGACTTTTACAACGCCGTCGTTTGGCGAAACAGGTAAAATTGTCTACGCCTACATTACTTATTCTGTAATGATGATGTTGTACTCACTGGTAAACGTTCCTTATGGTTCGTTGCTTGGTGTAATGTCGGCTGACGGAAAAGAACGCACTACTTTATCATCTTTCCGCATGGTGTTTGCTTTTGCCGGAAGCATTCTCGCGCTTGCCCTGGTGAATCCACTGGTTCAGCTTTTTGGTGGAAACAACAGGGGTGGCGAACCACGGGCCTGGCAATTAGCCATCGTTGTCTTTGCAGTGATTGCGGCCATTCTGTTTTATTTCACATTTGCATGGACAAAAGAACGTGTGAAACCAATCAGTGCCGAAAAAGTAAGCCTGAAAAGCGACCTGAAAGATTTGCTTGCAAACCGCCCCTGGTGGATTTTACTGGGGTCAGGGATTGCAGCCCTGATTTTTAATTCAATTCGTGACGGAGCTGCCATTTATTATTTCAAATATTTTGTCCAGAATCAGGATTTGGTTTCACTTTACCTGGTACTCGGACAGGCTTTTAATATCGTAGGAATTGTATTTGTTACGCCACTGGCCAATCGTTTCGGCAAAAAAAGAACATATCTCGCTGCAATGGCAGTGGCCTCTTTTTTAAGTGTTTTCTTTTTCTGGTTAAGCCCTCAAAATATTGTAATGATCATCGTTTTGCAGTGTTTAATCAGTATTTGTGCCGGAAGCATTTTCCCGCTTTTGTGGTCGATGTATGCCGACATTGCTGATTATTCTGAATACAAAACCGGCCGTCGTGCAACAGGCCTTATCTTTTCATCTTCGTCTATGTCGCAAAAATTTGGCTGGACTTTGGGTGGCGCTTTAACCGGCTGGTTATTGGCGATCTATGGTTTTAAAGCCAATGTGGTTCAAACCGAAGATGTACAGTCGGGTATCCGGATGATGCTCAGTATTTTCCCTGCCGTAGGAACACTATTGTCGGTGTTTTTTATTTATTTGTACCCGTTGAATGAAGCTACAATGGCTGATATTAGCGCAAAGCTGGAAGAAAGACGGAAAGAAAATTTGACTCAAAATATTGGCTGATGAACAGGAGAGAAATAGAGATAGTCCGTAACGAGATGTACACTGATCTTGTTGACAATATTCTTCCGTATTGGATGAATAAAATGGAGGATGAAGAGTACGGAGGTTTTTACGGACAAATTAACGGACTGGAAGAATTGATCATGGATGCCGATAAAGGTGGAATTTTGAATGCCCGTATACTTTGGAGTTTCTCAGCGGCATACAATCAATTGAAAAAAGCCGAGTATCTGGAGGTTGCCAGTCGGGCTTTCCAATATGTTACTGATCACTTTTTTGATACTGAGCTGGGAGGTACCTACTGGAGCCTCCGTCGCGACGGACATTCGCAGGATACAAAAAAGCAGATATATTCGCAGGCTTTTTTTATTTATGCACTTACCGAGTATTACCGTGCAACAGGCATCACACAGAGCCTTGAAATGGCGATTGACTTATTTCACTTGATTGAAAAATATAGTTTTGATAAAGCCCGAAACGGTTATTTCGAGGCATTTAGCCGGGATTGGCAACCTTTGGAAGACCTTCGTTTGAGCGAAAAAGATGCAAATGAAAGCAAGACGATGAATACGCATCTGCATATTCTGGAAGCTTATACCAACCTGTTTCGCGTTTGGAAAGATGAAACTTTAAAATCTCAGCTTGAAAATCTGATTGAATTATTTATAGACCGCATTACTGACTCCGAAACTTTCCATCTGAATCTGTTTTTCGATGATGACTGGGAATGTAAATCGTCGATTATTTCATACGGGCACGACATTGAAGCCTCGTGGCTGATATACGAAGCGGCTGAAGTACTGGACAAGCCGGAGTTACTCGCAAAAATAAAGTGTATTTGCGAAAAAATAGTCAAGGCATCAATAGAAGGCTTGCAGGAAGATGGAAGTTTGATTTACGAGAAAAATTTGAGTAGCGGACATCTTGATACTGAACGACACTGGTGGCCACAGGCTGAGGCCGTGGTTGGTTTTGTTAACGCGTGGGAGATTACCGGTGAATCCGATTATTTGTCTAAGGCAGAAGCAAGTTGGCAATACATAAAAAAATACCTGATTGACCGTGAAAACGGTGAATGGTTCTGGAGTGCTTCAATGGATGGAACAGTGAACCGGAAGGATGACAAGGCTGGATTCTGGAAATGTCCGTACCATAATTCCCGTGCATGCCTGGAGGTAATCCGGCGAATTGAAAACCATTAATTTTTATACGAATTGCTGAAGCGTAAGCTTCGGCTGCGCTCAAATTTCCCAAAGATTATAAGCTGATGAAGAAACAAATTTTACTCCTGATTTTTTTATTGCTGAACATTGTTTGGGCAAACGCACAAGATGCTATTTCTGAATTCCGTTTACTGAGTGGCAAGGCAATTTTATACGAGCGGATGGATTTCGAAATTAAGCTTTCGTCAGCTTTTGCCAATCCATACGATGCTCATGAAATTGCACTCGATATGGTGCTCACAAGTCCAACACAGAAAACCTTAGTGTTGCCTTGTTTTTACGTAAGCGGCAAAAGTAGTCAATCGGTTTGGAATGCCCGTTTCTTGCCGCAGGAATCAGGCGAATATTCCTATTGTTTTCGATTGTCGAAAAATCAGGTTGACCTCGTTACAACTTCATCAGAAAAATTCTCCGTATCATCTTCCGCAAAAGATGGCATTTTGCATGCCGATACCAATTGGAATTTCAGGTTTGATTCAGGAAAACTGTTTCGAGGAATTGGCGAAAATGTGGGATGGGAGGCTCGTGAGTGGGAAGACCAAAGCTACAGATACGAGTACTTCTTACCGAAATTAGCAAAGAACGGAGTAAATTTCTTTCGAACCTGGACTTGTATCTGGAATCTTCCGATTGAATGGAGGACCGTAAAAGACACTAAATTTTTCACAAGCACAACTGAATATTTTAATCCTGGCGGAATAAAGCGGATGGACGAGGTAATCGAGATGATCGATTCACTGGGGATGCACATGATGCTGGCCCTGGTGCCACATGGAGCATTAATCACAACAGGAGAGTGGTCGTACAATCCGTATAATATAAAAAATGGTGGGCCAGCTTCAACACCAACCGAATTTTTCACGTTGGATCAGTCGAAGCAAAAATTTAAGAATACACTCCGTTATTTAATTGCCCGCTGGGGATATAGTCCGGGAATTGGTGCCTGGGAATTTTGTAACGAAATTGACAACGCGGCATACAACGGTGGTAACACTTTATCAATTCCTGAAGCAGCGATTACGCAATGGCACAAGGAAATGAGTGAATATCTTCAGAAAACCGATTTGTACGGTCATTTGGTAACCACAAGTATTTCGCATCGCGAGATTCAGGGGATGTACAACGTACCTGAAATGGATTTCAATCAGCAGCACATCTACAACTCAACCAGTACAATTGCGTCGAAAATTGTAAGTCAGGAAGCCAAATATGGCAAGCCGCATGTTATTGGCGAATTTGGCTGGGACTGGGATTGGAATAATGTGAAGACCGAGAATGGCGCGAATTTCGATTTTGATTTGAAACGTGGACTTTGGTATGGTTTGTTTACTGCAACACCAATTTTGCCAATGTCGTGGTGGTGGGAGTTTTTCGATCAGCGAAACATGAGCTATTACTATAAAAATATAGCTTCGGTGTCAGAAAAAATGCTTTTGTCGGGGAGAGGAGAGTTTAAGTCGGCAACAGTTACTGCATACGGATTTGAAAAATATGCTGTACAGTGCGGCGAGAACTACTTTGTTTATATACTCAATAATACAACGAATCCGGTTGAAAGCCCGGCACAACTGACAGTCTCTGGAACTGGAAAATATTACGTCCGGTCGTTAAATACCTCTACTTGTTTATATTCTGAACCAACTGAAATAAACGTTTCTTCAGGAACGGTTGATTTAGGAAAAATTAGTCTGAACTCGCGCGAAGAAAGGGTATTTATAATCTCAAAGACCAGCGATTTTATGGACGAAAGTTCGCCGTTTTCAGGAACGGCAATCAGTTTACCTGGTGAAGTGGAAACCGAAGATTTTGACAAAGGCGCAGATGGAATTGCATATCACGATGCTGATGCCACTAATTCAGGCAGTGCTTACAGGGCAGAGGTTGGTGTAGATATTTACGCCAGTCAGGGGCGTACGTTTGTTGGAGATATTGTTCAGGGCGAATGGCTGAAATATGCTGTAAATTTTACCGAATCAGGAAGATATGCAGTTAATGTAACGGTTGCATCGGCAGCTGCAGGCAATTCATTCCGTTTGCTTTTGAATGGAAATCCTATTTCTGGTCAGGTGCAAATTCCTTCAACCGGAGCTGTCGATCAGTGGCAAACAATAGATGTACCATTGATGAAGAACATATTTCAGTCCGGAAATGGAAGCCTGACAATTGAGTTTCAGGGGAGTAGTTTTGCAATTGATAAACTTGCTTTTAGTCTGATAAACAGTGCCCCGGTTGTTCAGTGGATTTCGCCTGACGCCACTATCTCATTTACTTATCCGGCGCAGATTGAGCTAAAAGCAGGGGCAACGGACAAAGATGGAAGTATTTCAAAAGTTTCATTTTATGCCGGGACACAACTTTTAAGTGAAGATACTTCGTCTCCGTATGAAATAAGCTGGAATCCTGCAGTGGGACAGTACAAACTCTATTTTGTTGCTGCTGACGATAAAGGATTGGCAACTTCATCGGACACACTTTCGGTAAGCATAGTTTCTGAAAATAAAATACCCGGGACGATTGAAGCTGAAGATTACGACAGTGGTGCAAATGGAACTAGTTATAAAGACTTATCATCAGGAAATAAATTTGGATTTTACCGACAGGACGATGTTGACCTGGAATCGTGTTCCGACGCAGGTGGCGGGTATTCGCTGGGTGATTTTCAAACCGGAGAATGGCTTAATTATTCTGTGAAAATTCAGTCAAGCGGTATGTATTCTGTTGATTTTCGCGTTGCGACACAATCGAATGGTGCGGCTATTTCTTTATCACTTGACGGAAATGTTTTGGTGGAGAAAATAAGCGTTCCCAATACAGGTGGTTGGCAGGCTTGGACAACAATTACAGTTCCAGAAATTCAGTTGCCGGAGGGAGAGCACACACTTACTTTAGGTTCGGTTTCACAGTATGTAAACGTAAACCGAATGGTTTTTGGCGGTGTAAGTAGTTCAGAGGTTTTGTTGCAAAAGCAAATTCACTGTTATCCAAATCCGGCAAACTCAATTCTTTATTTCTCGGGACTGCCAGATGCCGGAGCGCACGTGAAAGTCTGTAACAGTCTCGGCGTTTTGGTATTAGACGGGCTGGAAATAGCCACTCAATTACCTGTGAATTATCTCATTCCTGGTTTATATATATGCGAAATTATTTCGAGAGATGGGAACATTATCGGACGTATAAAATTTATCAAGCAATAGCTTATTTACTTGCTGGTTTATGTTAGTAGTCATTCATAAATATCATTGTCTGATTATTGATTACCATCCCTTTGTGATTACTATCAGAGGTTATATATCTTTTATATACAGTGAATGATTTTTATATTTTTCTGAATAGTATGAACCTCCTTCCTTATAAATTCTTCATCAGATTCTAAAGTGATTTTATTGAAAAAATAGCTTAAGTAGTTGAATTTAAGCGATTTTTGCCATATCTGGAAGTTGTCGAACTTTTTGCCTGAAGATTTTGATGCCGTTTCGAATTTTATAAATGAAAGGACACAAAAGAATAAGCTCAGGTTATAATAATGTTGATTTTATTTAAGCATCGCATTGATGAATATTTAGTTCGTTTTATGTAAATAATATCAATAGAAGTTCTTCTTATCACCTAAAATATACTTTTAAAAATTCAATTCTGAAGGTATTTGAACCGCACCACATAAACATGTGGTTTTTTGATTGTTAATATTCTGAAGTAATTGTTTTTGTAATTTTACTAAAAAGTATGACATGATTCGAATCCTTTGTTTCAGTTTGCTCTTTGCATTAAGTCATTCTGCCATCGGTCAGGTTGGTTACCTTTTTAATCGACTTTCAAGCTCCGACGGCTTAAATACAAGTAAAGTAAACTGCATCTTTCAGGATAAAAAGGGTTTTTTATGGGTTGGTACTGAAAACGGCATTCAACGATTTGACGGTCGAAAATTCATCAATTTCAGATACGACGGACTGGATAATTCGATACCCCCGTTTGGTGTCAATCAAATTCTGGATGCAGGCAATGGTAAAATGTGGGTCAGGCAGGGAACTGAAATTGGGCAATTTGATCCTGTAACATTTAAATATATCAAAATACCCGTTTATCCTGGCATTCAGAAAAACTCGGGCACAGACCTGTGGATGTCGTCCGATAGCAAAGGGAATATGTTCCTATATACACGGCGATCTGAACTAACGTGTTTCGACCTTGAGACAAACTCGTTTACAAGCAAAAAACTTCCGATAAAAATTCCGGATGGCTGGTTTGTAAATTATCTGTATGAAGATGTAAAAGAGAATAAATACTATATCTGTAGCGACAACGGGTTGGCAATTTACAACGCTGCAACCAAAGAGCTTCAATATAAGGATCATAACCTGCCAAACATACCCAATCAAGGTTGGCAAAACCTGAAGTTTGTATATAATTTTTTCATCGACAGCCAAAGAACATGGTGGATACTATACTATGATTCGACAACCAGTGGTGAAGCTTACCACATTAAGCATATTAATCCGCAAACGGGTCAGGCGATTGACAGCACTTACGCTAAAATACAGGAAAATAAGAAGTATGAACAGTATGACTGGATTTTTGAAACAGAGGGCAATAAGTTATGGATTGGGGGTGTGAATACCCTTATTAATTACGAAAGGGACAATCGTCTTTATTTTCAATATTTAAAGTCAAACCCTGGTGATTTTGACATTAAGTGTCGGGAGATAAGACAAATGTATGAGGACCGCGAGAATAGCTGGTGGTTTTGCACAGATAATGGACTATATGTTATTGGGCGCGATCAGGAAAACGCCTATAATTACATTTTCGGGAATGGCACAAAGGATGATGTACTGATTAATTCTATTTTGCAAACGGAGGACGGAGAGATCTGGATTGGAACGTGGGGAAGAGGGATTTTGATTTTCAATAATCAATTCGTACTACAGGATAATATTAACCTGTATCAGGGGATTAAAGAAAAGGATTTCAAAATGGTCTGGGCTTTGCATCAGCAAGAGCCAGAAGGTCTTATCTGGTCGGGCTGTCGAAATGGGAATATTGTGGTATTTGACCCGAAAACAAGAAAGGCTCGTCACATTTTGAGCCCGCCGTCGATGAAAGGAGCTACTGTACGTCAAATTACAGCAGACAAAAGCGGGAATTTATGGTTTGGCCTTCAAACCGGGAAGCTTATCCGGTGGAATAAAGG
>JAEWME010000046.1 GCA_023393265.1 Bacteroidota bacterium
ATCGCTGTTGGTCGACGCAGCGCCTTTTAGCACCACCACCTGATTGAGATCGACTCCCAATTCAGCTTTTTGCATAAACCGGATCTGTTTGGTAATCATGAGCGAGCAAATAACCAGGAAGCACGACATAAAAAACTGAAAACCAACCAGCCATTGCGAGCCGCTGTTTTTAGCCAGTTTCTTCTGCTGTGTCAGCGCCGGATTAACTTTCAGCAAAGGCACCGCACTGACGAAAGACGTAAAAACAACACCGGCAATTAAAACCAGCAACAACAGTCCAAGTATTTTGGGATAATCAACTTGTCCAGTTCCGATTGGCGTTTCGATGATCCGGTCGAAGAAACCGCGCGTGATAAAGTACAGCACCACCGCAGCAACGATCGCCCCCAGGTTGATCAACCCGCTTTCGATAAGCGAAAGTTTGATCAGGTTAAATCTGCTGGCACCCAGTTTCCTGAAAGTAGCAATCACATTGATCCGTTTGCGGGCAAGTGCGGTGGAAAGATTGATGTAATTCATCCAGATAACCAGCAAAATAAGGGCAGCAATCAGTGTGAGCGCCGAGATGGTTTTCTCGCGTGTGCTCGTGTTCAGTTCGCCGCTGCGGTCGCTGGAATAGTGTACCATCGAAACCGGCTGCGAGACAAAAGTGCCTTTGCGCTGCTGGTTGTTGAGGTGAGTCAGGTATTTTTCGGCTACATTTTTCAGCCCTGCATCCAGTTTTTCCTGACTGGCACCTTCTTTCACCTTCACGTAAGTCCACCAGGCATCGCCGTTCCAGCTTCCTTCAGCCGACACCCAGTTGAAGTGGATGAAAGTCCGGATGGGCATAAAAAAGTCGAAATGGAGGTGCGAATTCGACGGTATATCTTTAAAAACGCCGGTCACTTCATGCGGCATCCCCTCGTTCACATAAATCACTTTCCCGACTGGATTTTCATTTCCGAAGATTTTTTTTGCCATCGATTCCGAAATCACCGTCGTTAGTTTTTCGGTCAGTTTGGGTTCTCCGGATACCATTTTAAAGTTGAAAACCTTAGCAAAATCACCATCGACCCAAAGATTGGGCTGATCGCAATAATATTTGTCGCCGTAGCGCACCAGCACATTTTCGAGGTAAGCCAGGGCGCTGTATTCAACCTCCGGAATTTCGTCCTTCAGCACGTGGTAAAGGCGGTCGGGCGTTTTCGCCGAATGCAGCACCATCTGCCCATCCTGGACCACGTCGTAGTTTACGCGGTAGATGCGGTCGGAACCATCGAAAAAAGAGTCGTAGCCTTTCTCGTAGCTGATATAAACAATCAGTTGAAAAAAGAAAAGCAGACCAACGGCGAGTCCGAAAATATTTAACAGTGAATGAAATTTGTTTTTTTGAAGGTGTTTAAAAGTTGATTTAACGTTAAGCAGATTCATAAGCAGGTAATATCAGGTTGTTTGTTCTTATTTATTTGGTTTTGTTTATTTCTTATTCTACAACTGAGTTTCAGGGATTTTAGCTTTTCCTGCATTTACCCGAAATCCCCTAAAGGGGACTTTGAAACATTACATCTTTCTCTTTTTGTTCATTTTGTCTTTTTTCTCAGCCCCTCCTTCGGAGGGATTGGGGGAGGCTTCTATTCATACCTCAGCGCCTCCACCGGATTTCGCGTGGCAGCTTTCCAGCTTTGCCAGCTTACGGTTAACAATGCAATTCCCAACGCCGCGAAGCCAGCCAATGCAAAAATCCACCAGCTTAGTGTGGTTTTATAGGCAAAGTTTTCCAGCCATTTATTCATGGCATAATACGCAATTGGCGTGGCAATTACAAACGCAATGGTGACCCATTTTACAAAGTCTTTATTCAGCAAAGCCATTATTTCTGAAATTCGAGCGCCGTTTACTTTTCGCACACCAATTTCCTTGGTACGGTTTAAACTGATCAGGAATATCTGTCCAAGAATTCCCATGCAGGTCAGTGCAATGGCAATCATCGAAAAGAAAGTGATCGACATAGCCAGCTTATCTTCTTTGGCGTACATGGCCTGAAACTGGCTATCGTAAAAAGCAAATTCCATCGGATCTTCGGGAAGAAGACTTTTCCATGTTTTTCGCAACAGCTTCATTTGTTCGCCAACATTACCGGGCGTCAGGCGTATCGAAAGCGTATTAAACTCCCGGTCTGGTTCGTAGAGCAGGGCAACTGGCGTCAAACCGGCATGCAGCGATTCGACATTGAAATTGTTTACTTCCCCCACCACAAGGTAACCGCCTTCCCTGCCATTGTTGTATTTTTTGCCATCGAGATTTTCCCATCCAAATCGCGTTACTGCAGCTTCGTTCATCAGGCAGGCCTGATCTTTATCGCCCGGCAAAAAATTTCGGCCCGCTGTTAACTGAAGTCCAAAGGTTTCAAGAAAATCGTCGGAAATGTATATACAGTTCACCATAAATTCGTCATCTTTTACACCACTTCCCATGCTCATGTTGATATGGCCGGGATAACCGTTGCTCAGTGCACTGCCGCTTACAAAAGGAAGTTTGGCAACTTCATTTTTCAACGCCTTCTGGCTTTGAAATTTATATGGCAGTTCAAGACGAACAAGATGCGCTTGGTTGAAACCCAAATCGTGGTATTTTACAAACTGAAGCTGTTTAAAAATCAGCATCACAACGGCAATCAGTGCAATTGAAACCGTAAGCTGAAAAGTAAGCATGGTCTGCTTTCCCCATTGTTTGCCGGTTCGTTTTTTCCCTCCGGAAAGGAAATCAGAAATGTTGAACTTCGATAAGATATAAATAGGCGCCAGGCTGTTGAGTAGAATTATTCCGCCCACAACAGCAGCAAAAACAGGCATAACCTGATAAAAATTTACGTCGGAGAGATGGACTTCCCGGCCAAACAAAACGCCGGTTGAGGGCAATAACAGGGCAACCAGGAAAACTGAAAATGCCAGGGCAATCACATTTCCGAGCGAAACCTCAATAAGCGAATCGGCGAGTAAGTGAAGTTTCTCGGCGCCATTGGTTTTGTTAATCCCAATTTCCTTCATTTTGGCATATTGCATCGACACGGTGTAATTCAGGTAATTAATACTGGAAAGCAAAATGATCAGGATACCGATAGCCAGAAAAATAAGCAACATTTTTGAATTGCCTTTGAAATGATTGTCGGACCAACCTAAATTCTTAGTGGACAGATAAATATCGGAATAGCGCTGAAGGGCGAGGCTGTCGGTTGTGGTGTTGAATTTGTGAATGGAAGCATTAAGGTTTTTAGCCAGTTCGTCGGGATTTACCCCTTTTTTCAGCAAAAGCACCTGCTCAACCGGATAAATACAAACACCATCGTTGCATTCCTGAGCCATCTGAAAATCTTTATTTTCGCTGTTCAAAAGCATTTCTGCTTTGAAACTTGAATTTTCGGGGAGGTCTTCCATTACAGCCGTAACCGTTGCGGAATAAAACTCCTGACTGATGGTTCTCCCAAGCGGATTTTTATCTCCGAAAAGTTTTTTGGCCACCGATTGGGTTATAACAGCCGAGTTTAGCTGACTGAAAGGTTGTTCTTCCAGGCTCAACAATATCTTCACCGAGAAAACATCGAAGAAGCTATTGTTGGTCGAAACAACATATTCTACGCGGATATAATCTTTTGTTTCCGGGTCTTTCAGTGTTATCGGGTAATAAGAAAAGCCGAGCGGACAGGTTTTCTTGATGTCCGGATAATTCTCGGCAAGCACAGCATTCAGCTTATAATCGAGGCCCGATTTACTGTTTTTTGCATCATATAACCTGAAAATGCTTTTGTAATCGGCAAAATGCCTGTCCACATTTTTCTCGGCGCTGTAAAACAATCCAATGAGGATGGATGCAGTAAAGCCGATCGCAAATCCACCAATGATTAAAAAAGAGTACAGTTTGTTTTTCAACAAATTTCTGACGGCCAGTTTTATTTTAAATCGAATCATCTTTCTGATTTTTAGATTAGTTTATTACTCGTACCGCAACGCCTCAACCGGGTTGCGCGTGGCGGTTTTCCAGCTTTGCCAGTTTCTTTTCACCCCTAAATCCCCTAAAGGGGACCTGGATAAAGCTCCGATTTACGCCGTTTGCAAACTAGTTCTATTTCTTTTATTACTTGTTTAATATTATTTTCAACTTCTTCATTTGTAAATCGGATTACTTTGATTCCCCAGTGTTCTATTTCTGCCTCACGCCCAATGTCATATTCTCTTTGATCAACAGATTTATGTATTCCACCGTCAATCTCAATGACAAGTTTTAGCTGATGACAATAAAAATCGGCTATAAATATGTCAATCGGATGTTGTGCTTTAAATCTTAATCCCAGCATTTTATTCGATTTCAATTTCTCCCAAACAGATTTTTCTGCTTGAGTCATATTCTCACGCATTGCCTTTGCCCTTTCAAAAATGATTGGCTTGGCGTTGTAGAACATTGAAACCTGATTGCTTATACCCATCTCATTCCTTCGTTAAGCCCCTTCAGGGGTTTGGGGTGAAGATTATTCGTACCTCAGCGCCTCCACCGGGTTTTGCGTAGCAGCTTTCCAGCTTTGCCAGCTTACCGTGAGCAGCGCAATTCCCAATGCCAGCAGCCCAGCCAGTGCAAAAATCCACCAACTTAAGGTAGTTTTATAGGCAAAGTTTTCCAGCCATTTATTCATGACATACCAGGCCAATGGCATTGCCATAACGATGGAAATTAAAACCAGTTTCAGAAAATCCTGAGACAAGGAAAAAGTGATCTTTAAAACACTCGCTCCCATAATTTTCCGGACGCCGATCTCTTTTTTCTTTTGTTCGGCATTGTATGCAGTGAGTCCAAACAAGCCTAAACATGAAATAAATATTGCCATCAGGGTGAAGGAATTAATGATGCGCGACATGGTTATCTCCGATTTATATTGCTTGTTTACCTCGTCATCGAGAAATGTATATTCAAACGGCGTGTTGGATAAATCTTTCTGCCACAAAGTTTCCATTTCCTTCAAAAGCGATCCGTAATTGGTACTGTTTACCGACACAATCAGGTGAGAAAGATCGCTTTCGCTGGGGTTGTACGAAAGCATAAATGGCCGTACATCGTTGCGTAATGAGCTGTAATTGAAATCGTTCATAACTCCGACGATTTCGACATGCGACTCTGTACCGGAGCCATACCGGGAATACAACAAAGTACCCGGAGCATCTTCGGGGCTGATTCCCAGTCTCTTGATCATTGATTCGTTGACCAGAACTTTATTCAGGTCGTCGGATTTGAAATCCCGTCCGCTGATCAGG
>JAEWME010000108.1 GCA_023393265.1 Bacteroidota bacterium
GTTCTACCAGATTGATAATCATAAAGAACAAGCTTCAGGCACTGGAATTGGGTTGGCCCTTACCCGTGAACTCATTGTGTTGTATGGAGGAGAAATTAACCTTTTTAGTGAGCCAGGTAAAGGAAGCAAATTTGTTGTCAATCTGCCTTGCAGTTCATCTCATTTTAAAGCCAGCGAGATTAAGATTGATACCATCTCTGGTTTTTCAGATTCTTCGGCAAGCTATTATCCCGATCAGTTTAGCGGATTATCGGAGGAGATGGATAGCGTTGAGCTAAAATTGAACAAAGCAAAAGATACCATCCTTTTGGTAGAAGACAACAAGGATATTACCTTTTTTCTGAAAGAGCAGTTTGATCAGGATTTTAACTTCGTATTTTCTTTTGATGGTGAAAGTGGCTTCAAAAAAGCGTTGTCATTGCTACCTCAGGTTGTAATTCTTGATGTTATGATGCCCAAAATGAATGGTTTTGAACTTTGTGAGAAGTTAAAAAAAGACGAACGCACTTGCCATATACCTGTAATTTTCCTGACGGCTTTGGCTGATAAGACCGAACAATTGGTCGGCCTTGAATATGGCGCTGACGATTACCTGACAAAACCTTTTGACGTCGATTTATTGAGGTTAAAAATCATGAACTTAATCGAAATAAGGAAAAGACTGAAGTTAATCTATTATAAGAAATTGTCTCCCGAATCTTTCGATGCAGTTCCCGAGTCTCCGGATGAAAAACTGATTCAACGGATAATTAAGATCGTCAGTAAGGAGTTGGCAAATCCTGCTTTTGGTGTGGAAGAACTAAGCAAATCAGTAGGGTTAAGCCGAATGCATTTGTATCGGAAAATGACGGAAATTACACAACAAACTCCTGTTGAATTTATCAGAAATACCCGATTAGCAAAGGCTGCAAGTTTGCTGGATCAAAATAAGTTTTACGTTTCGGAGGTTGCTTTTATGACTGGATTTACGGAGATGTCCTATTTCCGTAGAATATTCAAGGACTTTTATGGTGTTACGCCCAGTGAATATGCAAATAGGCGGAAATAATGATGTATTGAGTTTCTGGTAATCATAGACAAAAATACGTGTTTGGGCACTTTTAATATGAGTTCATTGAAAAGTGCCCAAATCTTTTTTACTGAATGATGACTTTTCTTGTTATCATTTTTCCTTTCATCTTGATGGCGACGGCATAGGTCCCTTTTTTCCAGTTGCTCACGTCGAATGTCATTTTCTCTGCGTCGGCGATTTTTTCCAGAATTTCCTTGCCTTCCATGGATATTATTTTGACTAACGCATTGGGCTCAATATTGGTTAGTGTTAAAATCGAGCTATTCGGGTTAGGGTAGAGGCTAATCTTGTTTTCGGACGGAGATTCGCCAATAGCCGATACTTCAGAAGTTGTTACCAATAAATAGTCAATGTTAAACATTCCGTTATCAGTATTGTCAACCTGATACCTGATTGTATTATCGCCTTCATTCAATGTTACTTTGTCCACCCGGTCACCCCAGTTTTCCCAGTCAATGGTATTGGGAAGATTTACCTGCCTGATTTTTTCACCGTTAACATATAAACTGATGGTCCGGTCGTCAGGGTAGCCATTTGAATATCTCAAAATGATGTTTTGTTCTCCTGAAACGGCACTCTTGATCGTATATTCCAAATAATCACCTTCAACCCAAAATGGAGCGACAAAACCTGTTCCTGAAAAACCACCATGATTGTTGTACTCAATAATTCCATTCAAGGCGCCGTCTTCTGCTTCGTACTTTTTATTTTTTCCAGTTACTTCTATTTCACAACTGGCAGTTTCTCCCCCCTGGAAGCAGGTTGCTGTTATTGTTGTTTTTCCTGCGCTTTTACAAATAGCGAACCCGTTTTTATCAATGAATACAATATCGGGATTGGCTGATGACCAGACAACTGAGGCATTGCAAATGTCATTAGGGGTAACAGTTGCAGTTAGTTGAATCGTGTTATTAACAGTTGCACTGACATTCGAAGCGTTTAGTTTTACCTCCGGAATTACCGAGTCGTTACACAGTAATGTAACCGGCATTGATGTGAAAAGCCAGGGAACCAAATCTTCGGTGTTGTAAGCATTAACCCAGCTAAAATGACCCTGGTCGGTATATTCTGTGTAAAATTCTGTTCTCGAATTTGGTCCAATGGCGTTAATTGCGTCTACCATATCACGGGAACCTGAAACTGGTACAACGCCATCATCAGAACTATGAAACACCCTAAGTGGCAAGTTTTTCAGAAGGGATGCTTTCGAAGGGTCTCCCGCACCGCAAATAGGTATGGCCGCGCTAAACATGTTCGGATACCTGATCACAAAATCCCATGTTCCGTAGCCACCCATCGACAGACCGGTAATGTATAACTTTTTCTGGTCGATATTGTATTTTGTCTCAAGCGTATCAATGATGTCTTTAACCATTTTAAGTTCTGTGCTTATCGGAATATCGTCGGTACTATACGACCCGTAAGACCAGTTCGTGTTAACCCATTGTTTATCTGCAGGACATTGTGGCGCTACAACAAAACATGGATATGATGCCTGATTTTCAGTTTCAGCCCATAACGTTGCACCTTTGTTTGCTGTTAATTGTGCATTGTTGTCTGTTCCTCTTTCCCCTGCGCCATGCAAAAACAAAACCATCGGATATTTTTTCGCAGGATCATAATTATCAGGAATAAATAACCTATAAGGCATTGAATAGGCGGCAATTAAATTGTTTGTGTGTGTTTTGTAGCCAAACGACTGGGCATTTACCGGTAAAATCGCAAGTAGTTGCAAACAGAACATCACTAAAAAACAAGCTTTTTGTTTCATTTTCATTTTCAGATTTTTTTTAATAACAGATTTGGTTTCAGAGTCAGAAAAATCTCAGATTTTGTAGTTTATCTGATTCGCAGCCTACTCCACAACAACCTTCACATGGTTTACTTCTTTTCCGCTGCTGATTTTTAATAAATACATGCCTGATTTCAGCTGGCTGTGTTGAATTGTATACCTGTCGGATTCACTTGTTTTATCTAAAACCTTTTTACCAGCAATGTTGTACATTTCAATTACATACCTTCCATTTTGCGGTAATTCCACATTTAGTTCGCCATGTGTAAGCGGATTAGGATAAACCTTTATGCCTGTTTCATTCGTGATATTATTGACTGCAGTAATTGATCTGGTTATTGTAAACACACACGAAGCAGATTTTTCTCCGTTTTTAGTTGTGGCAGTTATCGTCACTGTACCAGCGTGTTTGCCGGTAACCATCCCTGTGGTATCAACAACCGCAATGGTTGTATCTGAAGAAATCCAGTTTACGGATTTGTCTGTTGCATCTTTTGGATATACAGTTGCGGTTAATTGTCGTTTTATAGTGCTTGTGTTCAGATTAATTTTTGCAGTTTCCAAATTCAGTTTAACACCGGTTACTGCAACAGGCGATAAATCGATAAATAACATAGAGTCGGGGATGGGTTGTTTTTCTGTGTTTGGTCCTTTGTAATTTACTTCCAGAACTTCGCCTCCGGCATTTTCGAAAAATGAGACTACAATCCGGTGCATTCCGGCTGCCAGCGGAATAAAGCCACTTGCTTCCTGCACACCATGTAAACCGTCGTTGTCTACTACTTCGTATCCGTCAATAAATAGTTTGCTTCCATCGTCGGATGCAGTATAAAAAGTGTATGTTCCTGATTCTGGAATGTTGATTAATCCGTTGAAAATAAAGGCAAAATAATCATCCTTTAACCGCGGGCTAAGGTCAAAATTTGATATCGTACCTGAAGCAATTGGATAAATACTGTCTAAATCAGGAATAATGCTATATACTCCTTCGTGATATTCGTATTTTAATCCAGGTGCAGTTTCTACCGGGGTTACCGGCGCAATATAATCAAGCACAGTGATTTCTATAGCTTCGGAAAAGCTTGTGTTTCCATCGTTATCGGTTGCAGCAACTTTCAAAATGGGTTTTCCTGCCGCCGGATTTGTTAGTGTAAACTGAAATGGCGCAACAGTATCTGTTGCAATGATGCTGTCGTTCAGATAAAATTCAACTTTGGTTATTGAACCATTGTAATCATATCCCTCTGCTTTCAGCAAAATGCTGCTGTTAATGGTGAAAAATGGTTCGTTGGGCACGGCTAATGAAACGATAGGGTTGCCATCGCTGATGATGACTGAAACGCTTTGCGATGTTGCAACCGACCCGTTTATACCAATTGCCTTTGCTGTTAACGAATATAATCCGGCAGGAGTATTTTCCCAGTTAAATGAATAAGGAACATCAGTGTCTTCGCCCAGCAAAGTCAGGTTGGCAAAAAACTGTACTTTTTGAATGGTGGTTGAATCAGAACTTGCATCGGCTTCAATTTGCAAATCAGAACCCTCGAAAACAAACGAATTCTGAACCGGCTGCTGAAGTGTGACCCGGATTGACTTATCTGTTTCTACAGAATCGGTAAACATCCAGCTTACCAGATCAGGATTATCATAAGCCGGAATCCAGCTTGCATGTCCCCAGTTGTCATACTCGGTATATTTTACGTTTCCGCCAGCTGTATTAAGCGCTTTTACCATATCGCGTGTGCCACTCACCGGGACTGTACCATCGTCGCTGCTATGGAAACACCAGATGTTTACATCTTTTATCAAGCCTGCTTTTGACGGGTCTCCGGCACCACAAATTGGCGCTGCTGCCCTGAACATATCAGGATATCGTTCAATAAAATCCCATGTTCCGTAACCACCCATCGACAAACCTGTGATATAAAGTTGATTGACATCAATTTTGTAATTTGTCATGAGCGTTTCAATAATATCTTTCACCATTTTTAATTCGGCGCTAACTGGAACTTTGTCGATGCTGTAGGAGCCATATGACCAGTTGGTATTTACCCATTGTTTGTCAGCCGGACATTGGGGCGAAAGAACAAAACACGGATGTGAAGCCTGGTTTTCTGCTTCGGCCCATAACCTGGCACCCCTGCTGCCATCTAACTGTATGTTATTGTCGTTTCCTCTTTCGCCAGCACCATGTAAAAACAGAACCAGCGGATAGGTTTTGCCGGGGTCATAATCTTCAGGAATAAATAACCGATAAGGCATTGAATAGCTGGCAATCGCGCTGTTTTTGTGCGACCTGTATTCGAATGTCTGGGCATTAACAAATCCCGAACCGATAATACTCAGCAGAATTGCGATTGTAAGGTTTTGTAAAATTTTTCCTCTCATAATTTGACCTATTTTTTTACGATTATTTTTTTGCTGATTGAATCAGTTGAAGTTGTGACGCTCACCGTGTAAACACCTGCGGATTTAAAAACCGATTGTTCGATTTTATACTCATTCTTTGTTACTTTTTCCTGAAAAATCAATTTTTCGGTTGTGTCAACGATGGATAACCGGATTGAACCGGATGGTAGTTTCACTGTTAATTGTCCTTTTTCTGTCAGCGGATTGGGATACACTTCCAATCCGGCATCAGATTTAATTTCGTCAACATCTGTTATTGCCGCCAGTTTGCTCACGCGTACATAATCAACATACATGTTGCTGATGTTTACATTCGGGTCGATACCGCCGCCACCATCTCCGCCCATCGCCAGGTTGAGTAGCAGGTAATGTGGCTGGCTTGCAGGTTTTGTTCCTGCATAGGCCTGAAGATTAGCTGATGAAGTGTTGACGGCAGCAAACAACTTATCATCATAATACCATTGTATCTTATTTTCATTCCATTCCACGGCGTATATGTGGTAACCATCGGTGGGTGTGATTTTGTATAGATAAGCCATGTTGGCAATACTGCGGATAGAGCCGTCAGTCATTCTGTAAATGAAATTGCTGTTGATGTAATTTGCCGGGATTACGCCACCCAGAGGTTTCCCGCCCGAATATTCGAAAATATCAATCTCGCCGCAATTGGGCCAGTTGCCGCTGGCACCGAGTGTCCAAAAGGCAGGCCAAACACCAATTTCGCCCGGCAGCCAAATGCGCGCTTCAATACGGCCATACTGCACTGTGAATTTATTGGCAGTGTTCAGTCGTGCTGAACTGAAAGGATAGGTGGTCTGCTCACCTGACGGGTCCCGGTAAACGGTCTGTTCCCTGATTGCGGTAATACGCAGGTTCCCATTTTCCACATAAGAGTTTTTAGTACTGCTGGTGTAGCCTTGCTGCTCGTTATTGCCAATATACCCAGTGTGGTAATTCCATTTGGTGGGATCGGGTACCCCGGTATAGTCAAATTCGTCTGACCAAATAACTTCCCATTTGTAACCGGCCGGGGGAGCGGCATACGACGTTTCCAGTGACTTGTTTTCAAATGTCTGGGCTTTTACAATTCCGAAACTTGCAATGCTTAGTATAGACGCCATAACAAAATGGTAAAACAATATTTTTTTCATAATTCGCCTATTTTGTGACAATTATTTTTTTGTTTATTGAGTGCTTGTTTGTTATTACACTGATAAAGTAAAGACCACTTGCTTTGAAAGCAGACTCATCAATCATGTATTGGTTTTTCGTTACTTTCTCTTTAAAAATCACTCTTCCTGACAGATCGGCAATAGTCAGCAATTGAGCATTTTCCGGTAGGTTTATTGTGAGCGAGCCTTCGGTAAGCGGATTTGGGAAAACCTCGAAACTGTCTTCGGGTAAACTTATTTTTTCGGCAGAAGTTGGATTGTTGTCATCGATTTTAATACCATCGAAAGTAACCGTAGTGGGCGTACATCTGGCGGTTGATGAAACACAAAGTCCAACTAACAAAGCTTTGTTCATCGGGATAGTTATTGCACCAACCTGTTTCCATGTTTTTCCATCAGGAGAAATATATCCCGTGAATTTATTTACGACTCTTGTGAGCCGGATCCAATAAGGAGCTTTTATACCGTCGTAAAGAGTGATTTGAGAAGCTAATCCATTTGTTTCTGGTTTGTACCAAACGGAGGAACCACCATCGCCCGGAAGAATACCCATCGATACATGTTTTGAACCTGGATCAACCGATTCACGCATCATCACCCCGATTTTTGCCCA
>JAEWME010000140.1 GCA_023393265.1 Bacteroidota bacterium
TGATGCCACCTTGTCGGGGATTTTTAAGCCTACGGAACAGTTACGCCTTACCGTCGATTTATTTGCCATAGGAAAGCGAAAAGCTCAGATTCAGGATTATGAATTGCCGCTGCCAACGATCCAGAACCCGGATCCGGTAACGGTTTCACGTTCCGATCATGAAGTAAGTTTAAAACCTTACTTCGATGTAAATTTCGGTGCTGACTATCGTTTGGCCGAAAAATTGAGCGTTTTTATGAAACTTAACAACCTTGCTTTTCAGAAATACGAGCAGTGGTCTGGCTACACTTCGAAAGGCTTTAACTGGATGGCGGGCCTAAGTTACCGTTTCTGAAAACCATGACGAACTGGCTTTCTTTAAAGCTGTTTTGTAAGGTATGTATGTTTTTGTAAATATCTGAATTACAGTATTTATATAGTTCATAAAATGTTAAAAAGTTTAACGTTTTAAATGACCGGACCGCCGTCGGCGATACCGGTTTTTTTTCTATATTTGCGACTAAGTTTCGAAGTTTATTGATAGTGAAGAAAGTTCAGAAAATTATACTTCTTGTTTCGATACCCATTTAGCATTTTTGAAAAAGGCAGATAAATTGGATTGTCTGTGGTGGTTTTGGCTGTTCCTGAACAGACGGCTGAGAGGGTGTTTTATGTAAGAACTAAAAAAAACGATGATGAGCGAAATTGAAGAAACCCAGAATTGGGGAATACAAGGAGCCAATGGCGATTATGATGCCGATAGTATTCAGGTGCTTGAAGGGCTTGAAGCTGTCCGCAAACGTCCGGCCATGTACATAGGCGATGTAAACGAGAAAGGTTTGCATCACCTGGTTTATGAAGTTGTGGATAACTCGATTGACGAAGCGCTTGCAGGATATTGCTCTAATATAGATGTATTCATTAACGAAGATAATTCGATCACTGTTGTTGACGATGGTCGCGGTATCCCAACCGGTATTAACACGAAGGAAAACAAGTCGGCGCTCGAAATCGTTATGACGGTGCTTCATGCCGGAGGTAAATTCGATAAGGACAGCTACAAAGTTTCCGGGGGTTTGCATGGGGTTGGTGTTTCGTGTGTAAATGCGCTTTCTATCATGTGCCACGTGCAGGTTTATCGCGAAGGTTATATTTGGGAGCAAGAGTACAGCAAAGGAAAACCGCTGTATGAAGTTCGTCAGGTTGGCGAGACAGAACGTACGGGAACAACAGTTTCATTTAAACCAGATGCTTCGATTTTCCTTGTTACCGATTATAAATACGAAGTTTTATCTGCACGTCTTCGCGAACTTGCTTTCCTGAATGCCGGTCTGAGACTGAATATCACCGATAAACGGGTGACTTTACCTACCGGAGAATATAAAAGCGATAGCTTCTACTCCAAAGAAGGTTTAAAGGAATTCGTTGAGTACCTTGATGATACCCGCGAAAAGCTAATTGAAGAAACCATTCACATTTCTTCTGAAAAAGCTGGTGTTCCGGTGGAAGTTGCATTGCACTACAATACTTCATTTACAGAGAATATTCACTCGTATGTAAATAACATTAACACGATAGAAGGTGGTACTCACCTCACTGGTTTTCGCCGTGGTTTGACCCGCACGCTGAAAGCTTATGCTGAAAGCAGCGGGATGCTTAAAAATATGAAATTCGAAATCAATGGCGATGATTTTCGTGAAGGTTTGACTGCTGTTGTTTCTGTTAAGGTTGCTGAGCCACAGTTCGAAGGTCAGACCAAGACTAAACTGGGTAATTCCGAAATTAGTTTGCCGGTCGACCAGGCAGTCAGTGAAATGCTGGCGAATTATCTGGAAGAAAACCCACGTTCGGCTCGCGCCATCGTTAATAAAGTGATATTGGCAGCACAGGCCCGTCACGCAGCCCGGAAAGCGAGGGAACTGATTCAGCGTAAGAATGTTATGTCGGGAGCAGGGCTGCCAGGTAAATTGGCCGACTGTTCGGAAAAAGATGCTGCTCAGTGTGAGATTTTCCTCGTCGAAGGGGACTCGGCAGGCGGAACTGCTAAACAAGGTCGCGACCGTCGTTTTCAGGCTATTTTGCCTTTGCGTGGTAAAATCCTGAATGTCGAAAAATCGATGATCCACAAAGTACTCGACAACGAAGAAATCAGGAATATTTATACAGCGCTTGGTATTACTATCGGAACAGATGATGATTCGAAAGCGCTCAACCTTGATAAATTACGGTACCACAAAGTGGTGATCATGACCGACGCCGACGTCGACGGTAGCCACATTGCAACCCTGATTATGACTTTCTTTTTCCGTTTCATGCAGGAACTGATTCAGCGTGGTCACGTTTACATTGCGACTCCGCCACTTTATTTGGTGAAGAAAGGGAAACGTGAGGAATACTGCTGGACAGAGCAGCAGCGTTTGCGCCTGATTGAAGAATGGGGAGAGGGAAAAGAAACAGGAATTCACGTACAGCGCTACAAAGGTCTTGGTGAAATGAATGCTGAACAGTTGTGGTCAACCACAATGAATCCTGAAATGAGGACTTTACGTCAGGTGACCATCGAAAATGCTGCAGAAGCTGATCATATTTTCAGTATGCTGATGGGCGACGAAGTTCCGCCACGACGTCAGTTTATTGAAGATCATGCTGTTTACGCTAACATCGACGCCTAATAAGTAATGGTCTTTTAATAATTTGCGATTTACTATTTTCTGTTTTTCAGTAATAGTAAATCGTAATTTTTTTAATAGTAAATCATTGAACCAATGAATATCTGTGTTTTTTCTTCGTCGAGCAATGCCATTGCCGATGTTTATATTCAGGAGGCCATTCGTTTGGCGCAGTTAATCGGAACATCGCAGTCGTGCCTGATAAACGGTGGATCGAATGTTGGATTGATGGATGTGATTACCCGCGAAGCCCGTAACCATGGCGCAAAAACAATTGGTGTAATTCCTGAAAAACTCAGAGATTTCAACCTGGCTTCGGCTCATGCTGATGAAATTATTGTGTCGGCCGACATGATGGAGCGCAAAGCCAGGATGCGCGATCTGGCAGATAGTTTTGTTGCGCTTCCGGGCGGTTTCGGTACGCTTGAAGAAATTTTGGAAGTGATCACCCTAAAACAACTTGGATATCATCACAAAGCAATTGTTTTTGTCAATACCAATGGCTTTTATGATGATCTTTTCAGGCAATTCGAAAAGTCGTATGATGAAAAATTTGCGAAGGAAAACTATCGCAAACTTTACTTCGTTGCAGCCAATTCCGAAGAAGCGATGGATTATTTGCTGAAATATGTTCCGGAGGAAATGGTGAACAAATGGTTCGAGGTTCCCACCCGTTAGGTGGTCGAAATACTGAAATAAAAACATGAACCTTTCCCGGGTTCCGATTCAACTGAAATTGTTCCGCCCAATAGTTCGATGAGGTTTTTCGAGATGGCCAGACCAAGGCCGTTGCCGCCGAAATTCATTTTGCCCTGGTCTGCCTGCATGAACCGTTCAAAGATGGTTCTTTGCTGGTGTGTGGGAATTCCGATCCCGGTGTCGCTAATGCAGAATTTGATAAACTGATCTTTTCCTTCAACTGTTACATTGATTGTGCCACTGGATGTGAATTTTACAGCATTGCCAATCAGGTTGTTCATAATTTGCCGGAGTCTTATTTCATCAGTATTAATCAGGAAGTTTTCAGGAATGTTCCGTTTAATTTCAAACGAAACCTTTTTTTCGCGCTGAGAAGCAATGAGTTCGGTAAAATGACTTTCTACTTCGTCGAGAAAATGATTGAGTTCTACGCTGCGTTTTTTCACCGAGAGCAGATTTGCTTCAATTTTTGATATGTCGATGATGTCGTTAATCAAATTCAGTAGAATCTCTCCGTTTTTCTTTATGAGTCTGATAAACAGTGATTTATCCTGTAGGTTTTGGGCTTCATCTTCTAATAGTTCTGAGAATCCAACGATAGCATTCATCGGTGTTCTGATCTCGTGTGACATGTTGGCGAGGAAAGCTGATTTTAACCGATCCGATTCTGTTGCTTTTTTCTGTTCTTCAATGAGTTTCCCTTCAATCATCTTCCGTTGCTCTACCATGTTGTTGGCTTCTATGGCAGCGCGTTTAAATTCATCGAAGTAAAACTCCGAAGGATCTATAGTGTTGAAATTCTCGTTTGAAAGATAAAAGAAGTTAAAAAATCGCTCAAAATCAGCTTTGTATTGTTTGTTGAAGTTATAGATAATTGCAGCCTCCAATCCGAGGAGCAAAAGAAAGATCGCCAGAATGATCGCAATATTTTTTTGCTGATCAGCACGCAGTGTTTTTTGTTGTGTTGAAATAATTTGCTGGATTTCGTCAAGGTATAATCCAGCGCCGATGATCCAATTGTATTTCGGATATGGTTGTACGTAGGAACATTTCTCGATTGGGACCGAGTTACCAATTTTATTCCATTGGTAAGTAAAATATCCTCCTTCGGGGTTGCTTGAAGCCAGGTCGAGTTGCTGTTGAAAAATCGAATGACGGGCATCGGTCGAGTCATTCAAAAAATTGAGTTTGCCTCGGTAAACTTCTCCGTCCATCACGATTGGAGTGCCATTTATGTTGTTCATGAAAACGTATCCACCATGACGGAATCTTACCGAACTGATCTTTTGGGCAATTTCATCCACGAACGACTGGTAGTAATCATCTACATACTGTTTCGAGCCAAAATACCAACCAAAATGGCCGAACTTTTTCACAAAAGTTATTTTTTCGAAGTGATGATTTTCCCCCTTGTGAAATTGCGGAAGATGATAGTCGAGAAAACCTTCATCTTTCTCTGAAAGCAAAGCAATTTCTTTCATTACCACAGGGACTCCGTTGGAATCTTTAAAGTTCTGCATCGTTGCTCCCGTGAACTCTGGGTGACGGGCGTAGAAAATTCCGGTACCATCGAGGGAAGAAATAAAAACCTGCTCATACTCCCGCTCAAATCTCATGGAAGAAATGGTGCCGATTATGAGCGATTTTATTTCTTCTTCTGATTTTTTTCCGGAGTATTTATTATAAATATTCTCGGCCGTATAGTAAGCTTGACTTACGTTTTGCTTTATCTTATTTTTGATTTTCTTTTCAAAAGCTGCGTCCTGGTTCTCAATATAGGTGATTTCGTTTTTAACGATTTCCTTGATATAACTTTTCTGATCTTCGATATATTCAGTCGCTTTTTGTTTGCCAATTCGATCGAAATACAATGTTTGCTCAAAAATCAAGACACCACCAATCAAAAACGTTGCAGCTACCGTGATGACGATCAGGGTTCTGCTGAGGTAGGTTGAGATGTCGGATGGAATAGCGTGTTTTTTGAAAAAACTATTTTGCATCCTGTTGGTTTTTTCCGTCGCTTTTAGTGTTTCTAACTCAAATAATTGTGATCAACTATCCCAAATCACCGAAAATTGATCCAAAAGATTTATGTCGAGTAAATATATTATAAAATGAATGGAAAAAGTTAATGCTGTTAATAAAATTATCAAAAGAATTGACGAAACCACTGTCAATATTATCGTTTGACGCATAGAAGAAAACTGCTGTTAAAATCTGTTAAACAATACAAATGAATTGCAAACAACAAAACAGATATGATGGATAACCGTTATCTTTAATATCCAAAATCTAAAAGTCAAAAATTTCTAACAACAAAAAGTAAAAACGCGATGAAAAACTTTAAAAAGGGACTATTTACATTGTTGATGGCACTTGTTGGCGGTTTTATAGCACTTTGGGCTTATACTCGTTACTTCGATGATCCGAAAACAATTATGGTTCAGCAGGATCAATCAATGAAATATGCAAGCTTGCCAACTTCTTATTCAGGTGAATTACCTGACTTGACTTTTGCCGCTGAAAATTCTGTTCATGCAGTAGTTCACATTTCGGTTACTCAAAAAGGAATGTACTACAGTGGAAACAGCATATTTGATTACTTCTTTGGCGATGGAGGCCAACGTTCGCAGCAAATGCCTGTCCGTCAGGGAATCGGTTCAGGAGTTATAATTTCGCCTGATGGCTATATTGTAACCAATAACCATGTGATTGATGAAGCCAACGATATTAAGGTTGTGCTGAACGATAAGCGTGAATTCACTGCAAAATTGATTGGCACTGATCCGTCGACTGATGTAGCTTTAATTAAAATTGATGCATCAGGCTTGCCATGGCTGAAATTTGCCAACTCCGACGAATTGAAATTGGGTCAATGGGTACTGGCCGTTGGCAATCCTTTCAACCTCACTTCCACTGTCACTGCAGGTATTGTGAGTGCAAAAAGTCGTGATATAGGAATCAATCCCGACCAAATGCGGATTGAATCTTTCATTCAGACCGACGCAGCCGTTAACCCGGGGAATAGTGGAGGTGCGCTTGTTAATACGCGCGGCGATTTGGTGGGAATCAATACTGCCATTGCGTCGCAAACCGGTTCATACTCCGGATATTCTTTTGCCATTCCTGCCAACATCGTTCAAAAAGTGGTTGCAGATTTGAAAGAATATGGTGATGTTCAACGGGCGATGCTCAATGTTAATATCGGTGATGTTGATGCGGCTACCGCCGAAAAATATAACCTCGATAAAATTGAGGGTGTATTTGTAGGGAAAGTTATAGCCGGAGGAGCTGCCGATTTGGCCGGAATGAAAGACAAAGATGTGATTATAAGTGTTGATGGCGTTAATGTTAATTCGACTGCAGAACTTCAGGAACAGATTGGAAAACATCGCCCCGGAGATAAAGTGGAAGTAGTTGTAAAAAGGGACAATAAAAAGAAACCATTTAACGTAACGCTCCGTAACAAGCACGGTGATACGGAAATTGTGAAAGGCGATGACTCAGACACTATTTTTGGATCGAAATTTGTTGCAATTTCTGATCGCGACAGAGAACAGTTAGGAATACGCTATGGTATAAAGATTGATGAACTGGGAAGCGGCAAATTTAAAGATGCTGGGATAAAAAAGGGGTTTATTATCACTCAGGTGAACAAAAATGCCGTTTCCGATGTCGATGATTTAAAACGAATAATTAAAAACTCAAGGGGTGGAATATTAGTTGAAGGGATTTATCCAAGTGGTGAAGTTGCATATTATGTTTTCGGAATCGATTCTAAATAGAAATGACACTGGTTATGAAAATGTAAACAAAAAAGCGAATGTAATTTTCTACTTGAATTATTAACCACAAAAGCCTATATTTGCACGCTATTTTTTTGAAGGGTATATGAGACAACTAAAGATTACGAAATCGATTACCAACCGCGAGAGTGCTTCGCTTGACAAGTACTTGCAGGAAATAGGTAAAGAAGAACTTATTACTGTTGAGGAAGAAGTTGAACTGGCACAGCGGATTAAGAAAGGTGATCAGGCGGCACTGGAAAAACTGACGAGGGCTAACCTTCGTTTCGTTGTTTCGGTGGCTAAGCAGTACCAAAATCAGGGGCTGAGCTTGCCTGACCTTATTAATGAAGGTAATCTGGGATTGATTAAAGCTGCTGAAAAATTCGATGAAACCAGAGGTTTCAAGTTCATTTCATATGCCGTATGGTGGATTCGGCAATCGATTCTGCAGGCTTTAGCCGAGCAGTCCCGTATCGTCCGTTTGCCTTTAAATCAGGTAGGTTCGCTCAATAAAATCAACAAAGCCTTTTCGAAATTCGAACAGGAAAACGAGCGTAAACCTTCTCCTGAAGAATTGGCCGATGCACTGGAATTACCTGCCGATAAAGTAGCCGACACTTTGCGTGTTTCCGGCCGTCACATTTCTGTTGATGCTCCTTTCGTTGAGGGCGAGGACAACAGTTTGCTCGATGTGCTTATTAACAATGACTCGCCAAATGCTGACCGTTCGCTGATGATGGAATCGCTGGCCCGCGAAATTGAACGTGCGCTTGCTACGCTTACCGAACGCGAAAGCGACATCATTCGGATGTTCTTCGGAATTGGCTGTCAGGAAATGACGCTTGAAGAAATTGGCGAACGTTTCGGTTTAACCCGCGAACGTGTCCGCCAGATCAAAGAAAAAGCTATTCGCCGGTTGAGGCATACTTCAAGAAGTAAATTACTGAAAACATATTTGGGTTAGTCTCAAAATAAAAAAACCGCTGAAAAGCGGTTTTTTTATTTATTGAAGGTTCGTTGCTGCTATTTTAGTTTGATTACTTCGCTTCCGGCGAGCAGGAAAGCCCCTGTTCCGTATACTTCCCAACTGTCTGCATTGAAGTTTTTTCGGGGATCGGCACCAATCGGCTGGCACCAGCCAACATGTCCATCAGGCTGAATTAAACCATTAAGTCCTTTCCATGCTCTTTGTACGGCAGGAAGAAATTTGTTTGAGTCGAGTAAGCCATTGTTGATTCCCCAGGCGAGCGCGTAGGTATAAAATCCAGATCCGCTTGCTTCGCCTCCCGGATAAGTTTCAGGATCAAGGAGACTTGCCCTCCAAAGCCCGTCTTCTTGCTGTAAACTGGCAACTTTGTCGGCCATCTCTTTAAATATATTTTCGTAAAATGCTCTTTCCTTGTAGCTTTTGGGTATTTCACTTAACACGCGAACCAGTCCTCCCATGACCCAGCCATTTCCTCTTGACCAGAATATTTTTTTACCATTTGCTTCAAAACGGTCGTTGCCATCATTTTTGATCACATAACCCAGGTCGCGGGCAAAGAGATGCTCCTCTTTATCGTACAACAAGTCGTAACATTCGTGGAAAAGTTTATCGCTGTATTCCATGTATTTTTTGTCTCCGGTAGTTACCGAAAGCTTAACCAAAGCGGGCGGCCCCATAAAAAGGGCATCGCACCACCACCAGGTAATTTTTTGAATTCCACTTGTCGGATATGGTGTGGTGATGAATTTGTCCATCTGTTCTGTGAATGGCTCAATCATCTTTTTATCTTTTTTGATGCGATAGACATCCACGTATGTTTGACAGATGGCATGATCGTCGGCATGTTGCAGGCGGGGACCAGGTTTCCACTGGTTTTTCTCACCCATTTCAATCATGGCATTCATCAGCTTTTTGTCGTCAGTGGTTTCGTAAGCCGCGAAGATACCGGCATAAAATGCACCGTTAGTCCAGTCGTACAATTCGTGTTTTGGATTCCGGAGTTGCCACATAGCCGCTTGTGTCATCACTTTCTTGATTTCCTTTGGCTTGAAGCATTTATCTTTGTTTCGGCTACCGAAAGCATCACAGAAAAATACAGTGAAGATTAGTACGAAAAGGAAAGCATGTTTCATGTTATGGTTTTATCAGGTTAAAATTGCAATCGATTGTACAAACATACAAATTCATTTAACACTTTCATCGTCTTTAGTTTTTGTTCGGGAAAAAGTTGAAAAATACCTGTTAATATATCTTTTGATTGATTTTTTCCCGGATAAATAATATTAATAAAACGTAAACTTCGAAAAAACTGTAATCAGAATACTTGTTTTCATTTCAGATTATAACTAATATTGCGCAATCGAAAACGAAAAATATGTATAAATCTTTTGGACATTACGGCCACCATCACGGAAATCTATCGCGCAGGTAGGCAGTAATTGTTTTGATGTTTTTACAAAAAGATATTAACCCAAGAGAAGGCTTACCGAAAAGGTAAGCCTTTTTTGTTTTAACCCTCGAACATGGAAGGAATTTTAAAAATTGCAGTTCAAACGAAAGGCCGATTGAACGAAGATTCGATCAAACTAATTGATGAAGCGGGCATCAAACTCCCCCTGAGCTCCCGCAAGTTGATTTCGACCGCTACCAATTTCCCGCTGGAAGCACTGTTTTTGCGTGACGATGATATTCCGCAGGCGGTGGCTGGTGGCGTTGCCGACGTGGGAATTGTTGGCGAAAATGAAATGCTCGAAAAGAAAGAGAATGTTGTGATTGCCAAACGGCTGGGCTTTAGTAAATGCCGCCTTTCACTGGCCATTCCGAAAGACGATGAATATCCGGGCGTTGAATATTTCAACGGAAAGAAAATAGCCACTTCTTATCCCGAAATTCTTCGCGACTACTTCAAAAAGAACAACATTCAGGCTGATATTCATGTGATTACAGGTTCTGTTGAAATTGCTCCCGGAATAGGACTTGCCGATGCTATTTTTGATATTGTGAGTTCGGGAAGTACGCTGGTAAGCAACCGGCTGAAGGAAGTTGAAGTGGTTGTTTATTCAGAGGCTGTTTTGATCGCCAATCCGAATCTTTCTGAACAGAAAAAAGCTATTCTCGACGAACTGATTTTCAGGATGGAATCGGTGCAACGGGCAGAAAAGAAAAAATACATTCTACTGAATGCCCCCAATGAAAAGCTGGCAGAGATTGAATCGTATCTTCCGGGCATGAAAAGTCCGACGGTGATGCCCCTTGCTGAAGAAGGCTGGAGTTCGGTTCACTCAGTGATCGAAGAAAAGGATTTTTGGGAAATTATCGGGAAGCTGAAATCAGCCGGGGCAACTGGTATTTTGGTTATTCCGATCGAAAAAATGATCTTCTAATCAAAACTGAATGAAACCCAGACAAATATTGCTTTTTATTGTTCCCTGCCTCATTTGGGGCTCCACCTGGTTTGCCATCAAATTTCAGTTGGGCCGCGTCGATCCGTTGGTATCAGTGGTGTACCGGTTTTTGCTGGCGGGCATTTTTCTTATCTCCTTCAGTTTTTTCAGGGGACTGAACATGAAGTTCACCTTGCGGGAACACCTGCTGATGGCACTTCAGGGAGTGATATTGTTCGGGTTTAACTACTGGCTGGTTTATTTGGCTGAGGAGACACTGGCGTCGGGAGTTGTGGCGGTGATTTTTTCATTTTCAATTTTTGCCAACATCTTTTTTAATTACCTGCTCCTGAAAGGAAAAATAAAACGGGAAGTGATTTTCGGGGCCATATTAGGCATTGCCGGCACCTTGCTAATTTTTAGTCACGAATTGGATAATGCCGATCAAATGACAATCGGATTTCAATCGCTTGTATTTTGCTTTGCATCTATTATCCTGGCTTCGCTCGGCAACATTCTTTCGAAATACAACCAAACCCGAAAATTGCCAGTGGTCCAGACGAACGCTTTCAGTATGACTTATGGAAGCCTGGCCATGATGTTGATGGTACCGCTTTCTGGAAGAAGTTTTTCAGTCGAATTTACTTCGACATACATCAGTTCTTTAATCTACTTATCGGTGTTTGGCTCGGTAGTAGCTTTTACTTTTTATCTCAAGCTGGTCGGCGAAATAGGACCAGACAGGGCTGGCTATTCCACCTTGGTTGCACCGGTTATCGCGTTGATAATCTCTTCGTTTTTCGAGAATTATCAATGGGGTATTGCTGCTATTTCAGGTGTACTTTTGCTTTTTGCCGGTAATTTTTTAGCCCTGAAAATGAACACTATTAAAATAAAACGAAATGAAAACTAGCATAAATGCGGACAGGTCGCAGTGGTCCGAATTACTTAAGCGGCCACTTTTTAGCGTTGCCGAACTGAGCAGTAAGGTACAATTGGTGCTCGACGAAATTCGGAAAGATGGTATATCGGCTATCAGAAAATATACTGAACGATTCGATGGCGTGTTGCTTGACGAGATTACTGTCTCTGAAAAAGAAATTGCAGAAGCTGTTTCGTTGGTCGATTCCGAACTTCAGGAAGCAATTAAGGTAGCTGCCGGGAATGTGCGGAAATTTCACGAATCGCAGTTTCCGGTTTCGAAAAAGATCGAAACCACACAGGGAGTTGTTTGCTGGCAAAAGGCTGTTGCCATCGAAAAAGTTGGTCTGTACATTCCGGGAGGTTCAGCACCTTTGTTTTCGACTGTTTTAATGCTGGCTATTCCGGCCCGGATTGCCGGATGCAGGGAAATTGTACTTTGCACGCCACCAGATAAATCAGGAAAAATTAACCCGGCTATTTTGTTTGCTGCAAAATTGGTTGGCGTAACTAAAATATTCAAGGTGGGTGGAATTCAGGCGATTGCAGCCATGGCCTACGGTGTAGGAGATGTACCAAAAGTTGCCAAGATTTTTGGACCTGGAAATCAGTATGTAATGGCAGCCAAACAGTTGGTTAGCAACAGTGATGTGGCAATCGACATGCCGGCAGGGCCTTCGGAAGTGGCCGTGATGGCCGACTCTTCGGCAAATCCGGCATTTATTGCAGCCGATTTGCTTTCTCAGGCCGAGCACGGACCTGATTCGCAGGTGATTCTGGTAACCAATGATCAGGCGCTTGTCGGAAAAGTAGAGGAGGAAATAAGTCGTCAGCTTCGGGATTTACCCCGAAAAGAAATTGCAGAAAAAGCGCTTGCAAACAGCACTGCCATTGTATTGAAAAACGAGGGTGAAATGATTGACCTAATCAACGAATATGCGCCGGAGCATTTGATTATCTCGATGAAGAATTATCACGATATAGCTGAAAAAATCACCAATGCAGGCTCTGTTTTTCTGGGGAATTATACACCTGAAAGTGCCGGCGATTATGCTTCAGGAACCAATCACACGTTGCCGACAAATGGTTGGGCACGTTCATTTAGTGGAGTTAACCTCGACAGCTATCTGAAGAAGATTACTTTTCAGGAAATATCTCAGGAAGGAATGAAAAACCTTGGACCAACGATTGAAAAAATGGCTTCAGCAGAACAACTCGATGCCCACAAAAATGCTGTTTCGCTGCGGCTGAAAGAAATCAGGAACTCAAACTAAACGATATGGAACTTGATAAACTACTTCGCGACAACATCAAAGCGCTGAAACCATACTCGTCGGCGCGAGACGAATTTTCGGGCGAGGCTGAGGTATTTCTCGATGCCAACGAAAATCCGTATAACGAGCCATACAACCGTTATCCCGATCCGTTGCAGTGGAAACTAAAGGACAAAATTGGTGAGATTAAGCAGGTAGCTCCGACGAAAATTTTTCTGGGGAATGGTAGCGATGAGCCTATCGACATTGTTTTTCGTGCTTTTTGCGAGCCGGGTGTAGACAATGTTGTTTCAATCGATCCAACTTATGGCATGTACCAGGTGGCAGCCGATATCAACAATGTTGAAGTTAGAAAAGTGCGGCTCAGCATCGACTACCAGTTTCGTGCCGATGATCTGTTAAGTGCTGCGAATCTGTACACAAAAGCGATTTTCATTTGTTCGCCAAACAATCCAACCGCAAATTTATTGGATAGGGAAGAGGTCGTGAAACTACTGACAGAATTTGACGGGATTGTTGTGCTCGACGAAGCGTATATTGACTTTGCCCCGGAAAGTAGTTTCCTTCCTGAGTTGGATGATTTTCCGAACCTGGTTGTGCTGCAAACTTTTTCAAAAGCCTGGGGAATGGCCGGAATCAGATTGGGAATGGCCTTTGCGCAACCCGAAATCATCAAAGTGTTCAACAAGATTAAATACCCTTACAACATCAATATTTTGACACAGCAAAAAGCGCTCGAACTTATTGAAAGCGAAGGAGAAAAAAATGAATGGGTAAAAATTATCATTGACGAACGGTCGAAAATGATCCGGAAATTGTTTAATCTTCCGTTTGTGCAGGTAATTTATCCGTCAGATGCCAATTTTATCCTCGTCAAGATGCACGATGCGCGTGGTATTTATGAGTATCTGACCGAGCAAAAAATTATTGTTCGCGACCGCTCGAAAGTTACACTTTGCGAAGATTGCCTGCGCATTACGATCGGATCGCCGGAAGAAAACAAAAAATTGCGCAAAGCACTGAAGCGACTGGTAAAAGGGTCGGTTGAGGATAATGAATAGTAAGTAAAATGAGATGCAAATGATAACGAAAAATTCTGTCCTTATCATGTTTTTTGTTTGATATTTAAGGTTAGGTGAGAAAGCATTACTTTAGAAGAGAAATCGAATCTCAGAGCAAGACTAAAAGTAATTATAGTTCGTGTTTTTTTTAAGGTAAGATTCTGGAAATAAAATCAATGTAGTACTGTTGATGATTGGAAAAAGAAAATATTAACAGCGGAACTGCTAAAACTTCAACGATGTTTAAAAAACTTAATATTACCGAATCACTTGATTCCCCGGAGCGTACTCTTCATCACAGGGAGATTCTCCTGAAGAAAAAATTTATGAGGGAATTATATGTTGAGTGGTATAAATATTTTGAGGATTCACTCAAAGTAATTCCCGAAGGTAAGATATTGGAGATAGGCTCTGGTGGAGGATTTCTGAAAGATGTATTACCTCAGGTTATTACCTCAGACATTATTCCACTTCCAACAAATGACCTGACAATGTCGGCTCTTGAAATGCCGTTTAGTGAAAATGAGCTTGCAGCGATTTTTATGATTGACACTTTCCATCATTTACCAGATGCAGAAATATTCCTGAAAGAAGTGGATCGTGTTTTAAAAAGAAGTGGGAAAGTTATCATGATAGAACCCGCTAATTCGTTGTGGGGTAGATTTATATATAAGAATTTCCACCATGAACCGTTTGACCCTTCCGGCAGTTGGACATTTCCTTCATCTGGCCCCCTGAGTGGGGCAAATGGTGCGTTACCATGGATCGTTTTTAAACGTGACAGAGAGCGTTTTTTGAAAGAATTTCCCCGGTTGAGAATAGTGAGCATGACTTATCATACACCTCTGCTCTATTTAATTAGTGGCGGGTTCACAATGCCCCAATTATTGCCTGATTTTGTTTACCCATTTATTAGGTGGGTTGACGGAAGACTAGGATGTATCCAACCACTCGGTATGTTTACTACGATTGAAATTGAAAAAGTTTAATGAGTCCAAATGATTTGGTTATTTTGAAAATTCTAGACATGAAAAAGGCACTTTTTATAGACCGCGACGGAACACTGATTTACGAGACAAATGATGAACAGATTGACTCGCTCGAAAAACTCGAATATCTTCCTAAAGTTTTCCGGAATATGTATTTCATTGCCCAAAACCTTTCGTACGAACTGGTGATGGTAACCAATCAGGACGGACTTGGAACGGCCAGTTTTCCTGAAGAAACATTTTGGCCTGTTCACAACAAAATTTTGGATGCGTTCAGAAAAGAGGGCGTTGTCTTTAACGACATTCTGATAGATCGTCATTTCCCGCACGATAATGCGCCAACCAGAAAACCAGGCACCGGAATGATGGGAAAATACATGGATGGAACCTATGATCTGGCAAACAGTTATGTGATTGGCGATCGGTTAACTGACATCGAACTGGCTAAAAATCTGGGTACAAAAGGAATTCTGATTAATGATGGTTCATTGGCCGAGCAACTTCTGGAAAAAGGTTTGGCCGATTACTGTGTGCTAATAACCGATGACTGGGACCGGATTTATGCTGAAGTTGCGGCTCCCGACCGAACAGCCAAGGTTGTCAGGAACACGAAAGAAACAAAAATATCGGTTGAACTGAATCTGGATGGAAATGGCAAAGGCAACATCAGCACCGGACTGGGATTTTTTGATCACATGCTCGACCAGATTGCCCGCCATGCTGGTGTTGATCTCTCCATTTTGGTCGAAGGCGATTTGCATGTCGACGAGCATCACACCATCGAAGATACAGGGCTGGCCCTTGGGGAAGCATTCAAACTGGCGCTGGGCGACAAACGAGGCGTTGAGCGCTACGGCTATTGTTTGCCAATGGACGATTGTTTGGCGCAGGTTGCCATTGATTTTGGCGGTCGTCCGTGGATTGTCTGGAATGCCGAATTCAAGCGCGAAAAAGTGGGAGATATGCCGACCGAAATGTTCTTTCATTTCTTCAAGTCTTTTTCCGACACGGCTTTGGCTAATCTGAACATTCAGGCGGAAGGAACCAACGAACACCACAAGATTGAAGGCATTTTCAAAGCATTGGCTCGTGCGTTAAAAATGGCGGTCAGGAAAGATGTTTTCAATTTCGAACTACCTTCAACAAAAGGAACTTTATAAAGGCAAAAATGATAAATCAAGAACTCTGTTTTTTCTCAGTGTTCTTCGTGGTTAAAACCTAAAATATGACTGTAGATAAAAGTAAATCAACGGCTATTCTCCTGATTCACTGCCCTGATAAGCAGGGACTTCTGGCATTGGTAACCGAGTTTATCAATTCCAATAATGGGAATATTTTGTACCTCGATCAGCATGTCGATCGGGAAGAAGGATTGTTCTATATGCGTGTGGAATGGGATTTGGCGAATTTCAACATCCCGAAAGCCAAAATCAAGGATTATTTTTCGACGCTGATTGCGCAGACTCACCAAATGACCTTCGAGCTTCATTTTTCGGAAGAGAAGCCGCGAATGGCCATTTTTGTTTCGAAGATGTCGCATTGTTTGTTCGATCTTTTGGCGCGCTATACAGCCGGAGAGTGGAACGTCGAAATTCCGCTGATCATCAGCAATCATCCCGACATGGCCGATGTTGCCCGACGGTTCGATATTGAGTATCACATGTTTCCGGTGACCAAAGATAACAAGGCGGAACTTGAGGCTCAGGAAATTGCCTTGATGGAGCGATACAAGATCGATTTTATTGTGCTGGCACGCTACATGCAAATTATCAGCGACGAATTTATTACGCATTATCCGAACCGGATCATCAACATTCATCATTCGTTCTTGCCGGCTTTTGTGGGCGCCAAACCGTATCATGCGGCCTATCAGCGAGGTGTGAAAATTATCGGAGCAACAAGCCACTATGTGACAACCGAACTTGATGCCGGACCAATCATCAAGCAGGATGTAACCCGCATCAGTCATAAAGACACCGTGAACGATTTGGTGGGCAAAGGGCGTGACCTTGAGAAGATTGTGTTGTCGAAAGCAGTGAGTAAGCACATCGACCACAAAATATTGGTTTACAACAATCGTACAGTAGTTTTCAGCTAAACAATTTTATCATGAAGAAGATTATTTTGTTGGTTCTGATGGGATTAGGTATTTCAGGAATAGCACAAACTATTACCAAGGATATCCCTGCCGATTACGGCTACGTCGTAAAAATTGGTCAGCAGGTTCCTGATTTCACCGCAACCACTACGGACGGCAAAACTGTGAAAATGTCTGATTTGAAAGGCAAGATAGTGATGCTTCAATTCACCGCCAGTTGGTGCTCGGTGTGTCGCAAGGAAATGCCGCATATAGAAGCCGATATCTGGAAAAAATACAAAGACAATCCGAATTTTGCATTGTTTGGAGTCGATCTCGATGAGCCGGTCAGGAAAGTGAAGGAGTTTGCCAAACAGATTCCGATCACTTATCCGATGCTGCTCGATCCCAAAGGTGGTATTTTCTACAAATTTGCTGAGAAAGAGGCTGGAGTCACCCGCAATGTGATCATCGACAAAACAGGCAAAATCGTTTACATGACGCGACTATACAAGGAAGAGGAATTTGCTGAAATGAAGTCGGTGATTGCCGAGCTTTTGAAATAAAATGTAGCGCGTAGCAGAATCGAACTGCTATTTTCGGAATGAGAATCCGACTTCCTAACCGTTAGAAGAACGCGCCGTTTGTGGCAGTAAATTTATAAAGAGATGGCTTTGGTTGTTCTCTGATTAATAAAAAAAATATGAACATTGTCATTATAAAATACAACGCCGGAAATATTGAGTCGGTGAACAATGCACTACTGCGATTGGGCGTTTCGGCTGAAATTACCGGAGATCACGACAAAATCCGGAATGCAGCCAAGGTCATTTTCCCGGGAGTGGGAGAGGCCAGCACCACCATGGCTTACCTGAAAAAGGAAGGACTCGACAAGCTGATTCCTGAGTTGAAACAGCCGGTTTTGGGCATTTGCCTTGGTTTGCAATTGATGTGCAGTCATACCGAAGAGGGTGACACGCCTTGTTTGGGCATTTTTGAAGAAAAGGTAAAACGCTTTATCCCTGAACCGGGAATGGAGTTCGTGACCAAAGTGCCGCATATGGGCTGGAACAGCATTAGCCAACTGAAAAGTGGTATTTTCGATCCGTCAATCGACAACGAATACGTCTATTTTGTGCATTCGTATTATGCTGCCGTGGGCGAACATACGGCGGCCGTTTGCAATTACATCAACCCTTTCAGCGCAGCTTTGCACAAAAGCAATTTTTACGCCACCCAGTTTCACCCCGAAAAAAGTGGAACAGTTGGGGCAAGGATATTGGAAGACTTTTTGAAAATAGTTCCTTAGAAGAAAAGTTCCTTAGTACCTAAGTTTAAAAAGCTGCAGTATGAATACGATTCGGGACATTAAAGTTTGGCAAAGGGCAATGGATTTTGTGACATTGTTATATAAAAGCACAAGGAACTTTCCTGTTGAGGAATTGTATGGTTTAACAAGCCAAATGAGGAGGAGTGCCGTATCCATTCCGTCGAATATCGCGGAAGGATTTGGGCGAAAATCGACGAATGAACTCAAAAGATTTCTTCAAATTTCGATGGGTTCGTTGTTTGAATTACAGACGCAATTAGAGATATCGAAGAATTTAGGTTACCTGACTGAAGAACAATTTGAACCATTGTTCAAAGATTTACGCGAGATAGAAATCATGCTAACTTCATTTATAAACTCAATCAAATAATGCAGTTGAACTCAGAAACTCAGGAACTCAGGAACTCAGGAACTAAAATTGCAATTATACCCGCTATAGACCTTATCGATGCCAAGTGCGTTCGTTTGTCGCAAGGCGATTACAACCAGAAAACGGTGTATAATGAAAATCCGCTGGAAGTGGCCAAAATGTTTGAAGATGCCGGAATTACACGTCTGCATTTGGTCGATCTGGATGGCGCAAAGGCTAAACACATTGTGAACTACAAAGTGCTTGAAACTATTGCCTCTAAAACCAACTTGGTGATCGATTTTGGTGGCGGATTAAAATCGGATGAGGATTTGCGCATTGCATTTGAAAGCGGAGCGCAAATGGTTACCGGCGGAAGCATTGCGGTGAAAGATCGCGAAACATTTCTCCATTGGATTGAAACCTACGGTGCGGAGAAAATCATTTTGGGAGCCGATGCCAAAGACAAAAAGATCGCTGTCAGCGGCTGGCAGGAAGTTTCGGAGTTGCCGATTCTGGATTTTATCGAAAGTTATACTGAAAAAGGCATTCAGAAAGTAATCTCCACCGATATCGCACGCGATGGCATGTTGACCGGTCCCAGTATCGATTTATACAAAGAAATCATGGACCGTTTCCCGAGCCTGGAACTTATTGCTAGCGGCGGAATTGCCTCGATGAAAGATATTCATGAACTCAACGAAATGGACATTCCGGGAGTAATTACCGGAAAGGCGATTTATGAGGGCAGAATAAAGTTGGAAGAGATAAGTAGATTTTTGAGATAAGTACAATAGTTCCTGAGTGCCTTAGTACCTAAGTAAGAATTTTGCTCAGGAACTCAGGAACTCAGGAACTCAGGAACTAAAAATGTTAGCAAAAAGAATCATACCATGCCTGGATATCAAAGACGGTCAGACCGTGAA
>JAEWME010000159.1 GCA_023393265.1 Bacteroidota bacterium
CGACGAAGGTGTTTCACTGGAGCGAATCGCGATGGATAAACCGACGGCTGATCCGAAGAACTGGACTTCGGCTGCTGCTTCGGTTGGATTTGCTACGCCAGGTCTTCCAAATTCAATGGCAGGTAAAAGTGATGAAGCAGAGAATCAAATCGTAGCTTCTCCGGAAGTCTTTTCGCCCAATGGTGATGGCTTCAACGATCAGCTTTCCATTCAATATCAGTTCACAAAACCTGGATTTGTTGCCAATGTCAGGATTTTCGATGCTTCCGGGAAATTGGTGAAATACCTGGTGAAAAATCAATTGCAGTCGCAGTCGGGAAGCTGGATTTGGGATGGGAAAAGCGATTCGGGAAAGACTCTGGAAATTGGTGTTTTTATCATTCTGGTTGAAATTTATAATGAAGCAGGCGAAACGAAAGCCTTAAAAAGGACCTGCACCCTCACCGACCGGTTGAATTAAAAAATTAATGCAAAAGAGTCAAATACATAAGAATTTTATGTATATTTATTGAAAATTTATACGGATGGGAACAAATCAATTGTACAAGGGCAGCCTGGCTACCATTATCCTGAAGCTTTTAGGCGAGAAAGGGCGCATGTATGGATACCAGATTACGCAGGAGGTAAAGGCTATTTCTGAAGGCGAATATGTAATTACCGAAGGGGCGCTATACCCCATGCTGCACAAGCTGGAAGCTAATGGTTTGCTGACAGTTGAGATCGAAATGACCGGAAACCGGATGCGCAAATATTATTCGATTACTTCAGGTGGAAAGGAAGAAGTAGTTAGCCGGATGGCTGAAATGGAGGCGTTTATCAGGAGCATGCAAAATTTGGTGAATCCCAAAATTGATTTGGCATGACTGAACGAAAACTTACCGATGACGAGATTGACTTGCTATTCAGCTTTTGCGCCAAACATTATGTGCCCGAGTACGATCTGCAAATAGAACTGGTCGACCATTTGGCTTCAGGAATTGAAGAACAATGGCTCGAAAACCCGGATATTCCTTTCCCGATCGCATTGAACAAAACCTTTGATAAATTTGGAATTTATGGTTTCAGCAAAATTAAGAGTCAGAAAGAAAGGGAATTACGAAGAAAATATCGACATCTGTTTTGGCAATATACACTTGAGTTTTACAAACTGCCCAAAGTGATACTCACTCTCGCATTAACACTGGTACTTTTTTCTGTGTATCGTTTTGTTGGTAGTTTCTTCTGGGTAACCATAGCTATTTTTGCATCAATATTTGCGGTCGATTTGCTTTATTTTATCTGGATATATCCGCGGAAGTACAAGATTGCAACAAAAAATGACAAACCTTTTCTGTTGTTGGGCTACCTAAAGAGCAGGCAGATAGGACTGAATATTATCTTTCAATTTCCGCTGCAGGGCTCTCAGCTTCTTTCTCATTTTAATTACAGCTATCTGAATAACATGGTACTCATGTTTGCCGCATCTTTGTTGCTGGTTACCTCAGGCATATTCATGTACGTGTATTTTGTGATTTTGCCTGTCAAAATCAAAGCGCATTTTGTCCAGCAATTTCCGCAATTTGTTGTGACATAATTTGTAACAAATTTGAATTACCTAAACCAATAGATAAACGAAAAATCACGAATCATGAAGCCCAATTTCTTTTCATTTGCCTGGCGCGAAACCGTTCGGTCGGCTTATTGGGGCAAAAACCTGGCAACATCCATCGGGTTGGGGTTGCTGGCTTTGTACTCTTCTGCCAACTTTCTGTTTCTCGGCTTTGCGATCTCAAAAATTCTGCGCGATGCTTTCCCTGATGCTGATCCGGTTAACAAATTCAACGGTTTTGTTTTAGGTTATTTTGCCATCGAGCTCATCATTCGGCAACTGATGCAAAAATTGCCTACAATCAGTTTCAAGCCTTTCCTGATTCAGAATATCCGCAGGCGGCAGATTGTCAATTACCTGATGGTGCGTTCGGTGATGAGCTTTTTCAATTTGTTGCCTTTATTTTTGGTTGTGCCTGTCATGTTCACTTTAGTAGGACCTGCAAATGGAGGACTGGCAACAGCAGCCTGGTTCTTTTCGCTGCTGTTCCTGGTTTTTGGAAATCACTTTTTGTCGATTTACCTGAAATGGCGCTTTAACGACAACGAATTCGGATTTTTCATTGTTTTTGGAGCCCTTGCCGGTCTTTTTGCGCTTAATCATTTCAATATTCTCGACCTCTCCGGAGGCATGGGAAAACTTATAGATTTGGTATTGGTACATCCGGCTTTGGCCGTCCTGTTTGTCGTTTTTCCTTTGGCATTTTACCTGATCAATTATCGCTTCCTGATTTCTCGTTTGTATGTAAACCTGGTTTCTCAAAAGAGCAAGAACGAGAAGGTCCGCGATTATTCATGGCTCGACCGGATGGGCGAAACCGGACGTTTCATCGCACTCGAACTTCGGCTGATCTGGAGAAACAAACGTCCTAGGTCGGTAGCTATGATGACATTAATTTTCCTTGCATACGGGCTCCTTATTTATCGGCCCAAAGGTCCTGATCACGAAATCCCCGAATTCCTGTTCATCTTCGGAGGAATCATGCTCGTCGGAATGTTTTCCATCTCCTATGGCCAGTTTTTCCCGGCATGGCACAGCAACTATTTTTCGATGCTTATGTGCCAGCGCCTGAAGATGAAACAGTTTCTCCTGTCGTTTTACATGTTGGTTACTGTAATCTCTGTTTCGTGCTACATTGTTACACTGCCTTATGCGCTGATGCAACCGAAGATTGTTTATACGCACCTTGCCATGTTGCTATACAACCTCGGGGTAAATATTCCTTTTTTGTTTTTTATCGGTCTTTTCAGTAAAAAGCGGCTCGATATAAGTCAATCTTCAACAATGAATTATCAAGGTGTGGGCGCCTCTCAGTGGCTGGCCAGCATACCAATTTTACTGTTGCCAGTCGGTCTTTTTTTCCTGATCAAACTTGCGTTTGGGACGATTGGCGGTTATGCAGGGCTCGGAATTATCGGGCTGATCGGCATTTTATTTCATTCATTGATAATCGATTATTTCGCAAAACAGTACCTCAAGAAGAAACACCAACTTATTGCTAACTATAAAAACTCCTGACCATGATACAGATACAAAACCTCATCAAAGCATATAATAAAGAAATTGTCCTGAATATTCCTGAACTGACCATCGCGAAAGGTGAAATCTTTGGACTGCTAGGTAACAATGGTGCCGGGAAAACCACCATGTTTAATCTGATTCTCGACCTAATTAAAACCAGCAAAGGCCAGATTGTCAGCAAGGGAATTGTTGTAAGCGAATCGGAAGACTGGAAAGATTTTACCTCGGCTTTTATCGACGAAACATTCCTGATTGGCTACCTTACAGCCGAAGAGTATTTCAGTTTTATTGCCGGTTTACGGAAAATGAGCAAGACAGAAACTACTGAATTTCTGGAAACGTATCAGGATTTTTTCAATGGCGAAATACTCGGCAAGAAGAAATTCATCCGCGATTTTTCGAAGGGAAACCAGAAGAAGGTTGGAATCATCGCTGCTTTGATGGGAAAACCCGAAGTGGTTGTGTTGGATGAGCCGTTTGCCAACCTCGATCCAAGTTCGCAATACAAGCTGCGGAAACTGATCCGCGATTTCGCGGCCAAAAACGGTACAACTTTCCTGATTTCCGACCACACGCTTGAGAATATTGCAGATGTTTCAACCCGGCTGATCATTCTCGAAAAAGGCAAAGTAGTGCGCGATGTCCCGAAGACCGAAACAACACTTCAGGAGATAGAGGCTTTCTTTAAGCCAGAGGTGACGGAGGATTTTCTGTAGTTTTCTTTTCCTGCTTTCTCGCATAGAAATACAGGGCAATTGCTGCGGTTATAAAATAGACAACGACTTGTAGCAGCATCCCGATGTATTCGTAACCTACATCCTGAATGCCAACGCCCATGTCGCGCACGCGCAGGTAGGCCGGGATCATCAGGATGGAAGGAAACAGGTGGGCCAAAGCATAAACAACCGGAGGAATGGAGGTTGTTGGCCATGAAATTCCGCTGAGGAAAACCACGATGGGCGATAGAAATACCATGAACATGATGGACGATTCGCGCCGCTTGAACAGCACCGAGAAGGTGATTCCCATAAAGA
>JAEWME010000181.1 GCA_023393265.1 Bacteroidota bacterium
GATTCCGACCATGCGGATACCTTTCTGGATAGCTTCTTCGAAAGAGCGGCCAATCGACATGATTTCTCCCACCGACTTCATCGAACTTCCCAGGTTTTTCGACACGCCTGAAAATTTATTCAGGTCCCAGCGCGGAATTTTACAAACGATGTAGTCGAGCGCTGGTTCGAATGCTGCCGTGGTCACCTTGGTTACCTGGTTCTTCAATTGGTGGAGACCGTAGCCCAGACCAAGTTTTGCTGCAACAAAAGCAAGCGGATAACCTGTTGCTTTGGACGCAAGCGCCGAAGAGCGCGACAGACGGGCGTTTACCTCGATTACGCGGTAATCTTCGGAATATGGGTCGAGTGCATACTGAACATTACATTCGCCCACGATTCCGATGTGGCGGATGATTTTGATGGCCAGTGCACGCAGCTTATGATATTCGGCATTGGAAAGTGTTTGCGAAGGAGCAACCACGATACTTTCTCCGGTATGAATTCCCAGCGGGTCGAAGTTCTCCATGTTACACACCGTGATACAGTTGTTAAAACGGTCGCGCACCACTTCATATTCCACTTCTTTCCATCCTTTAATCGATTCTTCGACCAAAATCTGGGGCGAATAAGTGAAAGCTTTCGAGGCCAGGGCTTCGAGTTCCTTATCGTTGGCACAGAAACCGGAACCCAAACCACCAAGCGTATATGCGGCACGAATGATAATCGGGTAACCAATGGTTTTAACCGCGGCATAAGCTTCGTCCATGTTGGTACAGGCGATGCTGCGCGGGGTTTTTACGTCGATTTCGGCCAGTTTTCCGGCGAAAATTTCCCGGTCTTCGGTGTCGATAATTGCCTGAACCGGCGTACCAACAACTTTCACATTGTATTTTTCGAGGACGCCGGTTTTGAACAATGCTACACCGCAGTTCAGCGCTGTTTGACCGCCAAAAGCCAGCAAAATGCCGTCGGGTTTTTCCTTGATGATGACCTGTTCTACAAAGTAAGGAGTCACCGGCAGGAAATAAATGCGGTCGGCAATGTCTTCCGAAGTCTGAATGGTAGCAATGTTCGGATTGATCAGAACTGTTTGCACATTCTCTTCTTTCAATGCTTTCAGCGCCTGCGAACCGGAATAGTCAAACTCACCGGCTTCTCCAATCTTAAGCGCTCCCGATCCCAGTACGATTACTTTTTTAATGTCTTTATTTATCATGTTTCGAAAAGTTTCAAGTTCCAAAATTCAAGTTCCAGGTTTTCCGGCCTCCGGTCTTCGGTCTCCGGACTTCTGACTTTTTACTTCTTCGTCTTTTTATACTCAATCACATTATTCATGAAATCGTCGAACAAAAACTCGGTATCAACCGGTCCGCTTGAAGCTTCGGGGTGAAACTGAGATGAGAAGAAAGGTTTGGTTTTATGCCTGATCCCTTCGTTCGAGTTGTCATTTACGTTGGTGAAGAGCGGCTCCCAGTCTTCGGGAAGCGTGTTGGTGTCTACTGCAAAACCATGATTCTGCGAAGTGATAAAACACCGGTCGGTTCCCTGAAGCAAAACCGGCTGGTTATGACTGCGGTGTCCGAATTTCATTTTATAAGTTTCGGCACCGGCAGCGCGCGCCAGCAACTGGTTACCCAAACAGATTCCCATAATTGGCTTTTCTGCATTCATCGTCTTCCTGATGTTTTCAACTGTCACGTCGCACAAGGCAGGGTCGCCCGGGCCATTCGACAGGAAAATTCCATCGAAATCTTCGTTATTAAAGTCGTAATCCCACGGAACGCGTATCACGGTTGCGTTTCGGTTGAGCAGGCATCGGATGATGTTATATTTCACTCCGCAGTCGACCAAAACCACACGGTGTTCACCATGTCCGTATACCTCAACTTTGTCGGTACTGGCAACTGCAACGAGGTTTTCCTTGTTCGGATCGTAAAATTCGATCGGCTCGTCTTCAAATTCAATTTTACCCAGCAGCGAGCCTTTTACCCTGATGATTTTTGTCAATGCGCGGGTATCGATTCCGAACAATCCAGGAACTTTGTACTCTTTCAGCCAGTCGCCCAAACTCTTAATCGCATTCCAGTGGCTGTATTCAAACGAATAGTCTGAAATAATCAGTCCTGTAATGTGAATTTTGTTCGACTCGTAAAAGTTTTGCAAACCCTCAGTCTGCGAATCACTTGGCACACCATAATTACCGATCAGAGGAAAGGTTGATACAAGTATCTGACCGGTATATGAAGGATCTGTTAAACTTTCGGGATAACCGGTCATCGCGGTGTAGAAAACCACCTCTCCCGCCGCCGATTTTTCATACCCAAATGATTTTCCTTCAAAAGTTGTCCCGTCCTCCAGAATCAATCTTACTTTTCTAAGTTGTGTCATCGCTGCAATGTAAAATATTAAAAAAAATGCGTTTGACTACGACTGTAGGGCAAACGCATGGTTGTTATCTCTTGAAAAACTCTTTTTTCTATGCTCGATCGCAAAATTAACCGTACCGGTCTCAAGTTTCACTTTCTTTTTGTATTTCATTTCGCGGACAAAAATATAAATAATTTCTGAAAAAAAAGTTCGTATTCAATATTTATTGCATATTTTTGCATCGAAAATGTATATTTATTCAGAATGAAAAACCGCACAAAGAGACAGCTTGCCATCAAGCAAACCATACTTGGCAACCGGATCAGCAGTCAGGATGAGCTTTTGCATATCCTGAAAGGTCAGGGTTTCGAGTTGACGCAGGCAACACTTTCGCGCGACTTAAAAATTCTGAAAGTAGCCAAAGTTTCCGATCCGACTTTGGGATACGTCTACGTTATTCCCGAAGGAGTGAATGTGGAAAACGCCCGCGAAAATTCGAGGATCAATTTTCTGGCTGACGGGTTTCGCGACATCCAGTTTTCAGGAAACATGGCGGTAATACGAACAATGCCTGGTTATGCCAGCAGCATTGCCGTTGTGATTGACAATGCAGAACCATACGAAATATTGGGCACTATTGCGGGCGACGACACCATCCTGGTGATTATGCGCGAGGGTATCACGCAAAGCGACCTGATTAACAGCCTGATTCTTGTTATGCCCAAGCTGGAGGACAAACTGGGATAAGAGAAAAGCTGGCAGTAGGCAGTCGCAGTGACAAAAGCACGGTGTCATTATTTGGAGTTCAGTTGACGAATGAGCAAAACACAATTCAGGATTAATACCTGAAAAAAGTAAAGAAACGAAATCTGTCCGCGAGAAAAGGAATATTATACAGAGACAATGATTTTGCGGACTGAAAGGGATAAAAATTAAAGAGGATGTGAAATTTTAGAAAAGACTGTTCAGTAGAAAATGAAAGATTTGAAAAATATCAAAGTACTGGTTGCCACAGAAGAACATCTGAAATATGTGGACGAAGTGAATGATGCCATCGACATGGCTTCAAAAGAACGCGGAACCGGTATTGCCCGTCGTACTTACGACTACATTGCCGACAAAATGCTTGCAGGAAAGGCCATTATTGCACTCGAAGACGGAAACAAATTTGCAGGTTTCTGTTACGTGGAAACCTGGGGCGAGAAAAAATTCGTTGCCAACTCGGGTTTGATTGTTGCCAAAGACTACCGTGGAATTGGGCTGGCAACTGAAATTAAGCGCAAGGCATTTGCACTTTCGCGTCAGAAATATCCCGAGGCCAAAATTTTTGGTTTGACGACTGGTCTGGCTGTGATGAAAATCAACCACGAACTGGGTTATCGTCCGGTTACGTTTTCGGAACTAACCGACGATGAAGAATTCTGGAAAGGATGCCAGAGCTGCGTAAACTACGACATTCTTACTCGTACAGGCAAAAGCAAATGCCTGTGTACAGGCATGTTGTTCGATCCTGCCTGGGAAAAAGAAAAAAAGGCAGAAAAGAAAAACGGCGCCATCAAAGGCACGCTGCTTGACATGATCAACAAGCTCAAACCAAACAAAAATGGCACTGCCACCAAAGAAGCAGCTATTTTGACGCTGCTGTTTAAAAAGAAGACTGAAAAATAAGCGATGATTTTCCTGTGAGATTTTTTTCAGGATTATTTTTTTCATAGACGGCCTTCAGCAAGCCTGGTTTTGTTCATAATTAATTTTCGAAAACTTAATTGATAGAACGACCCCTGATTCAGCATAGTTATATGTTTTAGATGTAAGTTTTAAAGCAAATCGAATCAGGAAATCATCGCTTTTTCATAAAAACCATAATCATGAAGGATAAAGTAGTTTTAGCATTTAGCGGAGGTTTGGACACATCGTATTGTGCCATGTACCTTTCTGTTGAAAAAAACCTTGAAGTTTACACCGCCATCGCCAACACCGGCGGTTTCAGCCAGGCCGAACTCGATGTGATCGAGCAAAAAGCCTACAAACTCGGCTCGGTGAAACACGTTGCGCTCGACGTGACCAATTCGTACTACGAAAAAAGTATCAAATACATGGTGTTCGGAAACGTTCTCCGAAACAACACCTACCCTATTTCAGTCAGTTCGGAACGCGTGTTCCAGGCCATCGCCATCATTGAATATGCCAAGCAAATAGGCGCAAAATATGTGGCTCACGGAAGTACCGGCGCCGGAAACGACCAGGTTCGCTTCGATTTGACTTTCCAGATTCTGGCTCCTGAAATTGAAATCCTCACGCCAACCCGTGACTTGGAATTGAGCCGTCAGGAAGAAATCGATTACCTGAAAGCGCACGGTGTTGAAGCCGAATGGAAAAAGATGGAATATTCGATCAACAAAGGGCTTTGGGGAACCAGTGTAGGCG
>JAEWME010000372.1 GCA_023393265.1 Bacteroidota bacterium
TTTTTTTCAAAACCGGACAAATATAATAAAAGCTTACGAAATTCACCTGCAATGCTCCACAGGCATAACCTTAATTTAAGAATATAGGTGGAAGGAGGTTGCTCCTGAGAAGACCATCACCGTTTGAGCCCTTTTAGTCATTTGTGGTCATTTGCAATCCACAATCAATTTACCACATCCTCGTCGTCTTTTAAGATGCGTGTTGTTTCGTATCTGAAGTTTCATCACTTCTGCGTACCTTGCAATCACAAATGTTTTCCCAATGATAAGAGAAAAAATCGTATTGGTTTTAGTGCTTTCGGTGCAGTTTTTTGTCATTGCAAATGGCCAACCACCGAAGGATGTTCTGCAACACTGGATTCTCTCTCCTGAATTGAAAAATGCTGCGGTAGCAGTTTCTGTGATCGACCCAGCGACAGGGCAATCGCTTTTACAAACAGAGCCTATGGTGAGCCTGACCCCGGCATCTATCCTGAAAGTGGTAACCACGGCAACTGCGCTCGAAGTTTTTGGACCCGATTACCGTTTCAAAACTTCGCTGGTTGCTCACGGCAAGGTTGCCAATGATACATTGTTTGGCGATCTTGCTATTATTGGCGGGGGTGATCCCACGTTGGGTTCTGCTTATTTTCCTGAAAGCAGCAACTTCGAAGCTGGTTGGATCACTGCCCTGAAGCAAAACCACATTCGTGTCATTACAGGACGGGTAGTGGCCGTCGCCGATATTTACGACCGGTTGATTCCCGGCACCTGGGTGTGGGAAGACCTCGGAAATTATTATGGCGCCGGAGCTTGCGGATTGTCGGTTTATGACAACCTGTACGAAGTTCACCTGCAGTCGCCTCCACAAGCTAATCAGCCAACCAAAGTCATCAGCATTCGGCCTGGAATTCAGGAACTGGAGCTAAAAAATGAAGTGCTTTCCTCTGACATCAACAGCGATCAGGCTTATATTTTTGGTAATCCCGAAGATGCGGTCCGTGTCATGCGTGGAACAATACCCAAAGGGCGAACCGATTTTGTGGTGAAAGGCTCGATGCCCGATCCTCCCGCCTTCCTGACTCATGAATTTGAACAAAAACTGTCGGGTGCAGGCATTCAGGTGAAAAACGAAACTCATTCCGATAAGTCAGATCAGGAAAAAAAGGTAATTACCGAAACAATTTCTCCGGCTTTGAGCGAGATTATCAGGTTGACCAATCACGAGAGTGTGAACTTGTTTGCCGAACATTTGCTGAAACACCTTGCCTGGCAGAAAAATGGTTTTGGAACAACAAAGGACGGCACACGCTTCGTGGTGGATTTCTGGAAAGAAAAAGGCATTGAAGTGGCCGGATTGTTTATGAACGATGGCAGTGGTCTTTCGCGCTTCGACGCTGTCTCGGCACAAACCATGACTGCCATTCTGAGCTATATGAAAACACGCAGTGCCTATCCCGAAGTTTTTGAAAAATCGCTGCCATTGGCAGGCGACGGCACTTTATCTGTTTTCAGCTCAGATAATTTTGCCAGAGTCGGCCTGCGCGCCAAAAGCGGTTCGATGACCCGGGTGCGTTGCTACGCCGGCTACCTCGAAACCCGATCAGGAAAAACACTCGCCTTTACGGTGATGCTGAATAATTTCTCTTGTAGCCAGTCGGCAGCGATCCGGAAAATCGGTGAATTGCTGTCCTCATTAATGAAAGAATATTGACAAACTGAATAAAGCGGAAAATTGCTCTTTTCTTTTTTCAAAATCCCGACGAAACCCGGTCAAAAATCAGGCGTTGTGCAACCGGCTTCATTTGTTACCAGTAGTTATTATTTCTCTAATTTTGTCAGCATATTCTTTTGTTACACTCAAATTCAAGTCCACTTCAACCGCCTCTTTAATAGTCAAACCGCTAGATTTGGCGGGGTTGGTTGGTGCCACAACCGCCAGAATGCCCACAAAAACAGCTATTTGTATTTATTGTTATGCGTTGGTTATTTATTTTGTTATTATAGATTTAAATAAATGAATGTATTCACAATGTCAGGTGCAATGAAAAGGTGAATGGGCTTTCAGGCGGGAGGGGTACTTTGGAAAATACTCAATCAGAAATCTCATTACTTTCATATTGCAGAATTCATTTTGCTTTAATTTAATTGATTATAGAAAGTTACTATTTTAATCATATCCTGCTTTTTCTTATAGGAAAGTCCTTCATTACTCATATAATCTGAAACTTCTTTGAATTTATCTTTAAAGACTTCGGAAAGTATACTTTTTTTATTTAGAATCGCTATTTGTCCACTATGCAGTAAGTACAACTGTTCTTTGATAACTAATCTATCATTTTTATTGCCTACATCTAGCGCGACATTATAATTTGATGCAACTATTTCTATTTCATATTTATTAAGCAATTCTACCTTACCTTTTACCATTATCTCGAAAAATCCTTTCTCACTTTTTTTGTCTTTCGTATATTGATTATATTCAAAAATTTTACCTGATAACTTGATTTCTGAAATACTATCAGGAGAACCAATAACATAAGTAGCATTTTTATCTTGATATAGCATTTGATCTGTAAAAACATTATATCGTACCATTATACCAGAAATAGTTTTACCGTTTTCTAAAAAAATGTCAGATAATTGCCAATCATTTAGGTAAGGAGAACCTTCAATATTCCGGGGAAAATTATTTGTATAAATGTAATTATATCCAGGAGGAGCTTGGAGATTTATATTCTGCGATTGAAGATTAATAAGTCCTGTTATGCTAAAAACAATTACTAAAAAAAGATACTTTGCCATGATTTTTATTTATTTATTTATTTATTTATTTAATTTTTATTCCAATTGAAAGATATGAATTAAAAGTTAAAAAGAGTGTATGGCCTGCAGGACGAAAGTGCGAAGGCTATAACATACTCTTGTTTTTATGCGTTTAGGTTGTAGATCAAGTCTTTTAACATTCTTTAAAATACCACAACTGATATTATCAAATAGGCTTGTGTCCAACTGTAACTTGTAAGTTGTCGGGGCGGATTTCGGAGTGATTTTCTGTCAGGCAGGACAAGGAAAATTAATGCCGGAAACTGTACCCCCGCACATTACTGCAACTGCTATGAAATATACAGAATGTTAGCGTTTCGACTTTTAATTTGTTTTGAAGTTTACAGACAATACTATTGCGCTTTCTATTGGTTGACCATTTCTAATTGCTGGGATCCACTTCCATTCTTTTGGTATTAAATTTACTACCCTTAATGCTTCTCTGTTTAGCGATTGAACTACTCCCGAAATCAAAATATACTTCGTGATATTTCCTTCTTCATTAATTACTGCAAGTATTTGAACTTTACCTGACTGACCATTTTCTGCAGCCTCCGTCGGATATTTTATATTATTAGCAATGAACCATTCTAATTCATAGCGACTAAATAGGGGTAATGGTGGCCTGTCTATAATAAGTTCTTCAGTCCCATTTAAAGGATATACGTCCTTATAGTTTTCGTTCTTGTCATACGACAATACTTTCTTATGGGCATAATCATATACTACAGAGGGAAGATCATTCAAATAATAATATTTGAAGATTTCTTTTTCCCCATGATTATAACTTCCTTCGGCAACAAGTTTTGATCTATAATATCTTTTGTAATCGCCATGTTTTATCTCTTTGTTTGAATTAAGAACATAGTATTTTTCAATCACACTCCCATTAAAGCTTTTTACTTTTTGTATTATAGTTACCTGTCCTTTCGTCGTGATGGAAGTTAATAGGGCTAAAATCAATAAAAATTTGTTCATATTTCTTTATTTTTACGAATACTTTCAATATTATTTTCGAAATGCTTCACTTGCTGCATAGGTGTCAAAGAACTCCTGAAATTTACTTATTTTACCTTCTTTGATGATAGCTAAATGAACAAAATCCGATTCATAAATACTTCCGGTCAACTTTGCTTTACATTTCATGTAACCAATTACTGCAACTGAATTCTCATCATATAAAAATCTTTTTGGCTCTAAAACAAGAATATCTTCAGCTTCTTTCCCAATATTAAGCCATTCCAAAAATCCCGCATGACCTTTTCTTGTACCACCTGCCGGATTATATGGATTATCTGGTTCTCCCCATTCAATATCGTCACTTAATAACTTTAAAATAGCATTTATATCCTTTTTTGAAAAAGAAAAGTAAAGCTGTTTAACTAATTCAATATTTTTTTCCATTAATGTATTTTTTTAATTTATCTCATTACCTATTTCAATGTTTAGTTTTTAGTTACTAATCATGGAATTTTGTTGTTTAATGCTCTCAATATGAGTCACAACGGTCACTTGCAGGTTGTCGTTGCGGATTGCGGAGAGCGTTCCTGTCCGAAGGACACGGAACTGCGAAAAGGGAATCCGCAGTTGGCGTCTGTGTATTTGACAATAATGTCATATATCGTTTATATGCTTCCGCTGTCAATTGATTGTAAATCTATGTGCTATTCTTCATGACTGGATATAAAGGACTTTTAATTTTTTTAAGAGACATTTTCCCTATATGTGTATATATCTACGTTTTTTGTTGAACCATCTTCAGCAAAGTGTTTTGATATTTGCTCAATAGTTTTTCGCCTTTCTCAAAGTTATGCCAATCAAACTTCAAATCCTATATGTTCAGTAATAATTTTATTCGGAAACCGGTGTGAAAGGTATTCTCAGTGCAAAGCAATTGAAACGTCGAGGGTAGAAGATCCGGAATGTTGCATAGATGTTTTTGTGCACAACTTAGAAGTATTGTTACACCGCATAGAAGCAATGTTACACAGGTGTAGCGCGTCTTCTATGCGGTGCAGAATATCTTCTGAACAATGTAAAAATACTTCTGATGAGTGATTGGTTGGTCCGGAGGTAGAAACAATTTTATCGATGGGCTGAATAAAAGATCGGGATAGGGTGGGTGTGCATGCCCCAAGGGGGTATCTTCCTTTTCGAAAAGATGATACCCCCTCATTTGTAACTTATTTCAGCGGATAAGCGCAAATGCAATTTTTCTCTTTTTGCTCTGCCCTTCTGCCCGAAAGCAATGATCTGCTAGTTTGAAGCGATCGTATAGCCTCTTTCTTCGATGGCTTTTTTAATCTCGTCCAGGTTGGTTTTGTTTGAGTCGAACCGCACAAAAGCAGTTGAATCGAGGTGGTTGGCCTGGATGCTGTCGATACCTGCCAACTCGTGTACACCTTTGGCAATTGAATTTTCGCAGTCGGTACAGTGCATTCCTTCCACGTGAAGGGTTGCCTCAACCATCACAGGTGCTGCTTCTTTTTCTTTGGGTGCCGGTTTCGATGTACATGCTGCCAGGCTAATAACCAGCATTACAATCAGGATAATGTTTTTCATTTGTATGAGTTTTTAGTGTGTATTTGATAATAATTCAGTGCAATGACAGAAATGGGAACCTATTTTACCACAGCTTGTAATACCTTCTCACTTCCTTCACCCGCGTCACCCATCACTGCTCCGGAAGTTCCTCCAAGCAAGCGGGCAAACAGCATCGGGTTGATGCGTGAAACGTAAGTTTTGCCGTTGGTTTTCCTGAAAACAGCCACGCGGCAGGGCATCATGGCCGAAACATGCTGGTCTTTTTCCTTGCTCAGAATTTTTACGGCAATGTCGGGTTTGCACATCGAGATTACTTTCACCGGCCCTACCTCAAATCCATTGTTTGCCATGATTTGCTGCATGTCGTACTGGTGAGGCATTTTCCAGTTGTTGTTTTTCACCGATTCGGTGAGTACTTCGATTGTCTTGTCGAAATCGTATTTACTTTCATTTACCGAAAACATCATTTTCGGGAATACAAGCGTCAGAAAGAGGCCCAAAATGACCAATCCTGTGAAAAGTCCTGCTAGAAACATGGTTGAAGATTTTTTGATTTTTTCTGATAATTAAACATTTGGAAGAAGGGAAAGTTCAGGAAGAGTTAAGACCGAAGATGGGAGCGGGGAGCATGGAAGGAAAAAAGTCGCAGTGGTCAGTCTCCGTTGGCAGAAAGGGTTGTCCGGTTGTAATGGTTGTCTTTGTTTTCGTTATTGAAAAGCTCAGTAGGAGCCAAGTATTTGTAGCCCCGGATTTCAATCCGGGGAAGAAAATTGAAAAAGATAAACCGTCCGCGGGAAGGCGTTTAGAAAGGAGGCAACCTTGTTTCGGACGGAACAGTGAAGAATTAAATAGACGGAAGACGGAAGACGGGAAAAAAGGAGCGTTGAGAACTGAGAGATGAGTAAAAAAGTCGGAAGACTGGAAAAGTCGCAGTGGTCAGTCCCAGTTGGCAAAAAGACAGAAGTCGGAAGACCGAAGTCAGAAGAAGCGAGACAGGAGAAAAGTCGCAGTCAAATCGCAACCCGCAACCCGTAACTCGTAACCCGCAACTAGCATCGCGCAACCCGCAACATAAAACAGACGAGCAGGGAGCCCCAATTCAAAATTTAAAATTCATCATTCAAGATTCCCTTCATTTCGCCAGGCTGTCGGCAATCAGGATAATCATCATCAGGAGATAAAGGAAGTTCAGCTTGAAAAACGCGGGTCGCGATTTCATTTCGTGCTTCATCAGGATGCTCCCCGAAAGCGAGAAAAGCACGTAAAAAATATAAATGAGCAGTAAAAACTGCGGAATACTGCTTTGTAATACAATAACAGAAACGGCAATGGCTGTGGCAATGGTTGCCAGAATCCAGGTGTAGCTGAGCCTTTTGATCTGGTTGTCGTTAAAAACTGTGTTGAGCGAAGGATAACCCGCCAGATGGTATTCTTTTCCAAACATGAGCAGCAACAGCCAGAAATGCGGAATTTGTCCGATGAAAAAGAACATGGCCACCCAGAAGATACGCGGGTCATTCCATTCTCCGCCACCAGCAAACCAGCCGATGTAAGGTGGCAAAGCGCCCACCAGCGAACCCGGAACAACCGCAAAAGCGGTTACTTTTTTCAGCGGTGTGTAAATCAGGTTGTACGACACAAGTGTAAGGAAGCTTGTCAGGAAGACCAAAACAGGAAAAGCTGAAAGGAGTATGATCATTCCGGAGAGAAAAAATGTTGCTGCAATCAGCATGGCGCCCTTCAGTCCAATTTTTCCTGAAGGGAGTGGCCTGTTTTTGGTGCGTGGCATCAGCGCGTCGGTTTTGTACTCCTGAATGTGGTTGATTGCACCCGAACTGCATGACATGAGGAAAACACCGGTCATCAGGATTACCGCACTGCTTCCAAACCGGCCCGCACTAAGCGCATAACCGGTGTAGGCAGATAAAGCAATGGGCAAAGAAATGCGTACTTTGCCCAGCTCAAAAATTATTTTTAAAAGGACCGATGACCGGTTTTCTGTCATTTAAGTGTCTTTATATATTCGGTGATTTGCTTGATGTCGTCTTCCGAAAGCTGCCCTGTATATGGCTGCATTAAACCTTTGTTATAACCTTTCACCACATCGGCATTTGGATCGTAAATCGACCGTTTGATGTATTCGTCATCAACGGTTACTTCCCGTTCCGAACCTCCGGTTACAACGGTCGTCGTATGTCCGTATATGCCTTTGAACGATGGGCCGACAAGTTTAGTTCCGTCTGTCGTGTGGCAGGCAAAACAGCCAATATTTTTCATGATTCGCTTGCCTGTTTCTGTTGGCGAGTCGACTGCGGCGGTTTGGGCGCGTTTTGTGGTGTCGGCATACCAGGCGTTGAATTTATCTTCAGGCATCACCTTCACGTAGTTGTACATATACGAGTGGTTGAGGCCGCAGTATTCGGCACAGAAAATTTCAAAATAGCCTTCGCGTTGAGGTATGAACCAAGCCATTTTTTCCCTTCCTGGAACCACGTCTTCTTTTACCCTGAAGGCCGGAATGTAAAACGCGTGAATCACATCCATCGAAACGAGGTTCATTTTGATTGCCTTGTTCATCGGCACAAAAAGTGTATCCGATTTTTTACCATTCTGATATTCGAAGAGGAAATTCCACATGCGGCCTGTAACCTGAATGTCGAAAGTGTCTTTCGGCGCTTTTTTCATGGGCGACCAGCCAAGCCAGCCGTAGTAGAACATCACCAGCACAAGGATGGTCGGAATTACCGTCCAGATAATTTCAAGCTTTGTACTTCCTTTAATTTGAGTTGCCTGCGGGTTCTTTTTCCGGTTATACTTAAACATGAAGTACAACATAGTGAGGGTTAACCCAATCAGGAATAAAAAGGAAATACCAAGAATGAACATGAAGGCTTTGTCGACCCCATGCACAAAGTTGGAAGCATCAACTGTATTGGATAAGATATACATAAGCTTTTATCTGAAATAGTAATCTAAAAATGTAATGAAAATAACTGCAAGGAAAACGAGTGTCACAAAGATCACCATGAACCGGAGAAACGGCTGGTCAAATTTCAGGTGCATAAACCAGGTGAGTACCAGTACTGTTTTGATGGTTGAGAAGACCAGCGCTCCCAGCACCGAGTAGCTGCCCAGGTTGATGTGTGTAATTCCGATCGACATAAATGTCAGGATAACCAGCGCCACCAGAACATAGACGTATGTTTTGTATGACACGATATGATGTTTTTCTTTCTCCATTTTTGTAGCTTTTTCTTAGTGTATTAAATAGAACAGCGGGAAAAGGAATATCCAGATCAAGTCGACCAGGTGCCAGTATAAACCTGCATTTTCGAGCAGCGAAGGCCGGTCGGCGTGCACTGTTCCGCTTTGAACTTTCCTCAGGGCAACCACGATGATTACCAGCCCGACGATGATGTGCAGGGCATGCAACCCGGTCATAACGAAATACAGTCCGAAAAACAGGATTTCGCCTTTACTCATGTCGTTGATCAGATGTTCGGAGCCTGGCCATATCCCGTGATGAAATTTCACACCCCATTCAAAATATTTATTGATGAGGAAAATAACTGCCAGCATGATGGTCACTTCAAGCAGGAAAACGGTCAGTCGCTTGTTGTTTTTCTGAAGCGCGGAGGTAGACATCGCAATGGTCATACTGCTGACAAGCAGAACCAGCGTGTTAATGGCTCCGATGGTCTGATTCAACTCGTGCCCGGCCATCTGAAAGGCTTCAGGATTGAGGAACCGGTAAATGGAATAAACGATAAACAATCCGCCAAAGAGGAGCAGTTCAGTAAAAATAAAAAGCCACATGCCCAGTTTCGACGCTTCCGGGTCGTAGTGCGGATCTGAATGATGTGAAACTTGTTCCATAAGTTTGTTATCCAGTGATTAATATTCGTAAGGTCCGTCTTTTTCTCCGTAAACCGGTATTTCATCGAAATTTTCAACCGGGGGAGGTGATGGAACTGTCCACTCAAGAGTTTTTCCGTTCCAGGGATTTATTTCGGCAATTGCCCCGTTTTTAGCCGAACGGAACAAGTTGACAATGATGATCAAAAGTCCGAAAGTCATAACCCATGAACCAAGTGAAGAAAGAATGTTGGCGGCATGAAATTCGGGGAGATAATCGTAGTAACGGCGTGGCATTCCCATGATTCCGAGGTAGAACATCGGCGAATACAGGGTAAGGAAACCAACGGTGAAAAATGCCCAGCCTACTTTGGCCCACACTTTATCGTACATGCGGCCAAACATTTTCGGAAACCAGTAATGAATGGCTCCAAAGAATGCAAAACCAACACCACCGAAAACAATGAAATGGAAGTGTCCGACTACAAAAGCCGTGTCGTGTACATAAACGTCAGTTGCTAGTGCGCCCAGAACCAGTCCGGAGAAACCACCAATCATGAATACGAAAATGAAAGACACTGCCCAGTAAAATGGAATATCCAGGTTAATAGATCCTTTGTGCATGGTAGAAATCCAGTTGAATACCTTGATGGCACTGGGAATGGCTACGATGAAGGTCAGAAGCGAGAAAGTATATTGTGCGGTCCCGCTCATTCCGGAGGTGAACATGTGGTGACCCCAGACGAAGTAGCCAACAAAGGCAATGGCCAGTGTCGAGGCAATGATGGCTTTGTAGCCGAAAATATGTTTCTGCGAAAACGTCGGAATAATCTCAGAAATGGCGCCCATCGCCGGAAGGATCATCACATAAACGGCCGGGTGCGAATAAATCCAGAAAAGGTGCTGGTAAAGAACAGGGTCGCCTCCCAGTGCCGGGTCGAAGACACCGATACCGAAGATGCGTTCGAGCGCAACCAAAACCAGCGTGATGCCCACCACCGGAGTGGCCAAAAGCTGAATCCACGCGGTTCCGTAGAGCGACCAGGGGAAAAGCGGCATCTTGAACCAGGTCATTCCCGGTGCACGCATCCGGTGAATGGTGACGATGAAATTCAAGCCAGTTAGGATGGATGAAAAACCCAGCACAAATGCCCCGAAAATAGCTGGGAGCAGGTTGGTTCCCGACTTAAAGCTGTATGGGGCGTAAAATGTCCAGCCGGTGTCAGGAGTTCCGTTTCCGAATAGCACCGATGCAATTACCAGCAAAGCCCCAAGAATGTATATGTACCACGAAAATAAATTTAACTTCGGAAAGGCCACATCTTTCGCGCCAATCATGATTGGAAGAAAGAAGTTACCAAACACGGCGGGCAATCCGGGAATCACGATCATGAAAATCATGATTACTCCATGCACGGTGAAAATAGCATTGTAACTCTGTGGTCCCATGATTGTCTTTCCTGGCGCTATCAGTTCCAGTTTCATGGCCAAACCAAGGCCCACGCCAACCAGAAAAAGCGCCATCATCGAATACATGTACAACAAGGCGATCCGCTTGTGATCGGTTGAAAAAATCCAACTGAATATTCCTTTGTATTTACCTTTATATTCGAGGTAACTTACATCGTGTGGAATTTGAGCTGCTGTTTGCATAAATCAAGTAGGTTTATTTATTCTTTTTTCTTTTTCGATTTAAAGATGAGGTACAGGAAAAACAATAGCGCAACAAAAAGGATTAGCGTTCCTGTGATTTTAGTCACATTCAGCACGTATGCCTGCCCAACCGGGTCGTAAGAAAAACAGTACTGCATAATCTTGTTGATCGTTGGTGCCGACATTCCTTTTTGCGATTCAACAATGGCCATTTTAAAGTCGAAAGGAAGAAAATTAAGTCCGTTCAGGTATCGGGTAATTTTTCCTTTCGGGCTCACCACGCAAACTGAAGCCGCATGGGTGAAATCGTTTCCTGTTCGTTTATATTTAAAACCTGTTGCGTTGGTTCCTTTGGCAATGCTTGCGCTATCGGAGACAAAAAAGTGCCAGCCTTTGGCGATAGCTTCTTTTTTCTGAACCAGGTTGAGGTAATTCTTTTTCTTTTTTAGCCCGAGATCAATGTTTTCCGTCGGGTCAAAACTAATTGTTAAAACCTGATAGTCAACGCCGGGAACCAAATCAGACTGATCCATTACGTTGGCCAGTCCTTCCATTAGCGGACTGCAAATACCCGGACACCGAAAATACACCCAGTTTATGATGGTTGGCTTGTCGATCAAGTCGGTCAACTTTACCTTTTTGTTGTTCTCATCGATAAGGAAAATACTGTCGGGTAGAAATTCATCCAGGTGTTCAACAATGCCCACCTGCAGGTTTTCGGTCTTGTCGTCGAATACTTTTTGGGCCCAAAGTTGTACCCCCGAAAGTGTGAAAAATAATGTCAGCAGTACGAATAACCGTTTCGAAAACATTTGAAAAACAAAAATATACGGTGAGGCCCCTTTTTTCACTGACCACACAGAGTTATACTTCATTAAACTTTGTTTTAGGTTCATTCCTGATTTTTGACTTTTCTTTTGCCTATGAAACCCCAAAAAGCGTTGAATGTTCAGCTAATGAATAATAATTACATGCTTTTCCCGAATTTTTTCTGAACCCCTTCTACTGACAGCAACTTCCTTTATTCATCATTACTTTGGGAACCAGTTTTTCAGCCGTTGGACTCACATATGGAATACCC
>JAEWME010000277.1 GCA_023393265.1 Bacteroidota bacterium
GGTAATACATGAGCCAAATAAACACCGAATGAAAGATGAATGCACCTTTGTGTTTCATGGTGCGAATGGTTTGTAATCCTTCTACAAATTGCTGAAGAATGCCTTTCACCTTTTTCAGCAAACCGCTTCCTTTAATCTTATGGCGCATCAGCCAAACAACCAGTAAAACAGCGAAAAATCCCCCAATCAATACCGGAGAAAAAATTACCTTCTGAGGTTTCTCATTCACTTCCGGATTGTTGTGTAAGAATTCGAGCACCTGACCAAATTGTGTCGCAACCACAATCATAAGCAAAATCAGCAACATGATCACGTCGATCAGTCGTTCGAGGACCACCGTTCCGATCAGTTTGGTGAACGAAATTTTTTCGTAGCGGGCAAGCACGCCACAACGCGATATTTCACCCATCCGGGGCAGGGCAAGGTTCATCAGGTAACCAACCATTACCGCCAAAAATGTATTAAGCAATCGAGGTTTCCTTCCAAGTGGCTCGATCATCAGGTTCCAGCGCAGGCTACGACTGACATGGCTTAGCAAACCAAGAAACATGGAAATGCCAATCCAAAGGTAGTTTACTTCGTTGGACAGAACGCTTTTGATCCGGATGATGTCCTGACCTCTGTAAACCATCCAAAAAATAAAAATCCCGAGTAAAAAGAAAGAAACGAATTTGAGGGTTTTGAGTATTGTTTGTTTCAAAATCTTTGAGTTATGTCGTTGTTGCTTTTTTAGAACCGAATTTAGCGTACTTTTGTCGCTGAAGACAAAAATACAGTTTTGTTTGAATTGCGGCAGGTTTTAACGATAATTTAAATCCTCCTGAAAAAGCACGAAATACAGAATGGCAACAGTAAGAGCAAAAAAAAACCTGGGTCAGCATTTCCTGAATGACCAAAACATCGCACAGAACATTGTCGAAGGTCTCAGGGCCGAACAAACTAAAAAGGTGCTCGAAGTTGGTCCCGGCATGGGTGTACTTACCCAGTTTCTCCTGAAAAATAAACAATACGAAACTTCGGTCGTTGAGATTGACCGCGAGTCGGTTGACTATTTGCAGAAACATTTTCCGGAGCTAAAAGAAAGAATCATCTCTGCCGACTTTCTGCGCCTCGATCTGGGCAAAATCTACAGCGAACCATTTGCCGTCATCGGCAACTTCCCGTACAATATTTCTTCACAAATCTTTTTCAAAATTCTGGAGTACCGCAACCAAATTCCTGAAGTGGTAGGAATGTTGCAGAAAGAAGTGGCCGAACGGCTGGCTGCACCTCCCGGATCGAAAACCTACGGAATACTCAGTGTTTTTCTGCAAGCTTATTACAACATTGAATATCTTTTTACAGTACATGAACATGTTTTCACACCGCCGCCAAAAGTGAAATCGGGCGTCATCAGGCTCACCCGTAACGAGCGAGAAAAGCTCGGTTGCGACGAAAAACTGTTTATGAGTATTGTAAAAATGGCTTTTAACCAGCGGCGCAAAACTTTGCGGAATTCGCTAAAGAGCCTGATTAAAACCGAGGAGCAAAAGACCAACCCGATTTTCGACAAACGGCCCGAGCAACTAGGTGTAGTCGATTTTGAGATGATTGCACGGATGATCGAAGGGTGACAAGTAGACTTTTTTAAAACAAGATTGTAGCGTAGCCCAGCAGTTAGTAAAAAGATTCCATCCCAATTACATAGGATGGAATCTGTTCTGTTTTTTAATGATTTATGGGTTCACGACTAGTCTTCCTGTGAGGATTTCATCGCCAAACTTAACCCTGACAACGTAAATGCCTTCTCTCCACCCTGCGGTACTGAAAGCATATTGCATGCCTTTCAGTTTTTCGGATTTAATTTTGAGCGATTGCATGGCATCATACACCTCAATTTGCCATTCTGTGTCGGCATCCGGTTCCTGTCCGCTGGTACTGCTTATCTCAAGAGTGGCCTCGCTGCTTGCCGGATTGGGCAAAATAGTGATTTGTGTTGCGGGTGCATTTTCTCCCTCTTCAATTTTTAATGGATTGTAAAGAGGAATAAGATCAACAATACCAAAGGCATAGACCGGATATTCAGGTATTAAAAAATAGGCGTTATTTGCATCAGTCACCTGTAATCGCAAAAAGTAATCGGTATGGGTTATTGGCTGACGCGATACCGGATTCGATGAAACTGATTCGGAAACAATTGCTTTCGCTAAACGCTGTACTGATTTTAACGATAATGTATTCTCGGTTCCAACAATCTCTGAGCCAGTCACATTATTCTCACTCAAATACCACTCGTAACTGAAGGGTGGAGTGCCACAGGTTGTGTGTGCCGTCCAGTTTCCTGTGCCACCTACCGATATTGTAGTGCTGCCGGTAATGGAGGCGGAAAGACCAATCAAGAAACTTTTGCTTGCAGTGAAAGTTTCACCACTTGGCATTGAAAATGTAAAAGTAATCGTACCTGTTCCGGAAGCAGTGGGGGAAGCTGTAATGTTTGCTGTTAAACCCGTTCCTGAAGAAGCTGCAAATAAACTAGATGGGGAGAGCTGCCAGGTAATGTTTGTCGCTGCAGTGTCAACGTCCATTGTGGCTGTTCCGGTGGAGCAAATCATCTGGGGGCAGGTTATTTCGGGAGCAAGTAGAAATTGCTTGACATTGACGTAATCAAAATAAGAGGTTTGTGGTGCAACCGGATTAATTTGTTGGCCAATCTGATTATATGGAGTACAAACTTGTTCGCTGAGTATTACACTCAAAAGTGATGAAGGATACCACTCTTGTCCAGTATTATTGATTGTATGGCGCAAATTATTATTTACATAAAATTCAATTTTAAGTGGAGTCCAAATACATTTATATATTTCCCATTGTTCTGACGAACTGACAGAATATTTCAATTCACCAAAAGGATCTTCATTTGATTCATTGCAATCAGCAGGGGGGTAGTATCTATGAACTAAATGGTGAAGAATTGGGAATGGTGAATGACTAAACATTTCTGCAATATCAATTTCATTACCATAGCCTCCAGGAGGACATGGAATTCCATCACCTCCGATTATCCAAAACGCTGGCCAAGACCCGGGTTGCTTTGCATATTTTGCTCTACATTCATAGATGCCATAACGATACATTTTTTTAGTACTTATTTCAGCACCGGTATAATTTGAATATACATGCTCCCAACCTGTTGTTTTCCAAAGGCTATCAAGGTAATTTGGTACATATCTCATTTTTAACTCTAAATTCCCATTTTGTATGTTAATATTCGACGGATTATCAACAAGAAACCCTAAATCACGTTTATAATGAGACTGCACATTCCAAATATTCACCCGATCTATAGGCTCATCAAAATTTTCAATTAAGGCAGTCCACATATAATTTGGATTAGCATATCTGCTAGCCGGTTGGCCTAAAGTAAAATTTATGAATAGAATTGTAAAGATCATAGTCAAGTTAATTTTTCTCATTTTTTTTTTATTTATTCGTGTTAATTGTAAATTTTAATCCGTAGAAAACACTTTCGCGATAAAGATTCATCCAGTTCTCTGCAAACCGATACCTGATAAAGGGACTTATTATGGTTGTACGAGGATTTGTCTTGCTAACGCCAAATGATATAGCTAGATATAGATCAGTAAAGGTATTTCTATGCTTGTATCCGAATCGTGGATCATATGTAGAAACCTTTGACCATTTTGAATAAGATTTTTTATACCATTCAAAATGCAGGAATTTACCAGGATATATTCCTGTTTCAACTGAAATTCTATTATTCTTTCCCGTAACTGTGAATAAAACTGGAATACTTAATTCTCCAAATACGAATTTATCAGCGCTTTTAGCATGTGAAACCATATTCGCATATCCATACGATAAGCCTGTTCCCAACTTACAAAAAGTTCCTAATTGGTATTTATACAGGAATTCAATTCCAGGACAGACA
>JAEWME010000325.1 GCA_023393265.1 Bacteroidota bacterium
ATCAAACTGAACGGAAAATATTACATCATCGCGCAGGAAAACGGCTACCTGACCTGTGGCCTTGGCCGGCAAATTTTTGCCTATTCAAGTGATAGTCCTTTCGGACCTTTTGCAAACAAGCAAACCATTTATGTAATGAATGATAAGTTCAAAGGGTCGTATATGCTCACCTATAATGCTACTTCACATACCGAGTTTAACGAAAATAATGAGTTGCTGGTAAGCTACAACGTCAATGACATTTGTCCAACTCAATGCCAGAATGTCTGGACCGGACGAATGAATGCGGATACCTATCGTCCAAAATTTGTTCGGATACCATTTGCCGTATTGGATACAGGTTATCGTTTTGCACCCCAGTCGGTTATTTCAGCATCAAAAACCAGCGGACAGCCACCGTTTAAGGTTGAATTTAAAGGGTGGGCATCTGTTGGCGACGGCGGATTAAAATATTCGTGGAATTTTGGAGATGGTACTCCGACGGTCAAAGAGCGAGATCCCTACCATGTTTATACAAGGCAAGGTACTTTTGATGTGGAACTGAAGGTAACTGATGGTAGAAATCAAACGGCAACTTCCAATCTGACTGTTTATTCAGGAACTACTACATCTGCTGAAATTGAAAAGATGGAGGAGGACATTTGCGTTTATCCCAACCCAACCAAAGACACTTTTGTGGTAGAAATCCCGGGATTTAGCCCAAAGCGTTCGACAAGGATGATAGTGTATAATGAAGCAGGGCAGGAAGTTATGAATGAAAATATTCAAAGTAGCACAACCACTTATCGTTTGAAAGAAAACGGTTTGTATTATGTGGCTGTAATTGAGGGAGAAAAACAAACAGTAGTAAAAATTATAAAACAGGATTAAGCCGATCGGAATAAGATTGAATTTGTAAGTGTAAAAATAGTAAGTGAGGAATTTAGATAGAGATAAAATGGAAACGAAAAGAAGTACATCGCAATTTTTGATGCCTTTTAAAAAGAACGGACCTAAAGCATCTGGGTATGATATTTATCCGACTTTGAAACTTGAAGCTGGATTGATTTCGACTGATTTAGGACTGCTGGCAGAACTAATTGTTAAACAAAAGGTAGTAATTATTGATGGTTATGCCGGCGTTTTTTTTGAAAGTTTTCGAAACAAACTGGACCGCCAGCTTAGTGCACTCAACAAAAAAGTAAACTGGGTGAATGTTGAAGAGGCATTAAAGTCAGAAGATGAAATAGATCAGTTGATTGTACCGTTTATGGGTGACGCTGATTCAATTTTCGGAACCCGGGCGTCTATAGGGCTGTCCGATTATTTTGATCAAGCAAAACTGAATAATCTTCAGCAAAAAACAGAAGCCGACATCAACATTATTTATGGTTCGGGTGCACAGCTTTCCGGATGGGAAGGGATGTTGCTATACATTGATTTACCAAAAAACGAGTTACAATTCAGAGCGCGTGCGCAGAGCATAAAAAATTTGGGAGCCAGCCGTTGTTTCGACATGAAAACCATGTATAAACGCTACTATTTTGTTGATTGGGTTATTCTGAACAAGCATAAGAAAAGTCTGCTGAAATTGATCGATGTGGTGGTTGACGGCCAGTTTGACGATGTTTATTCATGGATGAATGGTTCAATGCTTCGGGAGAGTCTTCATGCACTTGGATGTAATTTTTTCCGCGTTCGCCCATGGTTTGAACCGGGGGTGTGGGGTGGTAGCTGGATAAAAGAGCATATTGAAGGAGTGAACAAGGACGTACAAAATTATGCCTGGTCATTTGAGCTGATTACTCCAGAAAATGGAATTTTGTTTGAAAGCAACCAGACTTTACTTGAAGTGTCGTTTGATTTTCTGATGTTTGGAGAGGGTGAAGCTGTGCTGGGAACAGACAGACAAAAGTATGGCGATGACTTCCCAATTCGCTTCGATTTTCTTGATACGTTTGATGGTGGTAACCTTTCGGTACAATGCCATCCTCGTCTTGAATACTGTAAAGAACATTTTGGCGAAGACATCACCCAGGAAGAAACTTATTACATTCTCGATCGCAAAAATGACGCATCAGTTTATCTCGGATTTCAGGATAATATTGAACCTGAAAAATTTGAAAATACCTTGTGGAATAGTTTCAATAACAATACAACAATTGATATTACTGAGTTTGTACAGGTATTTCCAGCCAATAAGCATGACCTTTTCCTCATTCCTCCCGGCACAATACATGGGTCCGGAATTGACAATTTAGTTCTTGAAATAAGCACGACGCCTTACATTTTTACCTTTAAAATGTACGACTGGGTACGTCCTGATCTGGATGGAAGTCCCCGACCACTGAATATTGATCATGGAATGAAAAATCTTTATTTCGATCGTAAAGGCGAAATAGCGAAAAAGGAACTCATTTCCAGACCTTATCTGATCGGGGAAGGTACCGATTGGAAACGATATGAGTTGCCAACTCATGACGAACACAGTTATAGAATCAACCGGTATCATTTCAATTCAGAAATAACAACTGAAACCAGAGGTAAATTCCATGTTATCAGCTTGGTGGAGGGAACTTCCATTACGATCGAATCGAAAAATGGCATGAAAGAGACTTTTCAATATGCCGAGTCTTTTGTTGTGCCTGCAGCAGCCGGAAGTTATACGATTACAAACAATTCTGATAAAGAAGCCATGGTTGTAGTAGCCTTTATGAAATAATAAGCTGAACGAATGAAAAAAAAATACGCAATAGGAGCAGATATTGGCGGGAGCCACATCAGTACGGTTTTAATTGATATCGAAAGCGGAAGTTTGCTGGCAGGAAGCCGTGTTGAACAAATGGTTGATAACCAGGCATCAGCAGACGAGATATTCAGGAATTGGGCGATCGCAATTAAGGAGACGATGACTCATGTAAAAGAGGGTGATTTGGTAGGAATAGGTTTTGCCATGCCGGGACCATTTGATTATAAAACTGGCGTAGCCCTTCTAAAGAATGTGGCCAAATACGAAAGTTTGTATGGAATTAACGTTGGTGATGAGTTAAAGAAACTTCTGAACCTGCCTGTCGAAATGCCTTTTCGATACCTGAACGATGCCATGTCGTTTGCTATTGGTGAATGTTGGCTAGGCAGGGCATCCGACTATAAAAACGTTGTGGCAGTTACGCTTGGTACTGGTTTTGGATCCGCTTTTCTGACCGATGGGGTTCCTTTAATCGAGGGCGAACGGGTACCCCCAATGGGATACGTATATCATATTCCGTATGAAAGAGGAATTGCTGATGATTATTTTTCAACCCGATGGTTTATTGCCGAATATGAAGTACGAACCGGAATTAAGTGCAAAGGAGTAAAAGAAATAGCTGATCGGGCTGCGAATGAATCCAAAGCCAGGGAGTTGTTCGACGATTTTGGAACCAATATTGGAAATTTTCTGGCTCCCCTTCTCCGGAAATTTGAAGCAAATTGCCTCGTGATTGGTGGAAACATTTGCGGAGCTTATCCGCTCTTTGGCACTAGCTTCGAAAACGCACTGAAAAAACAAAATATAGCTGTTGAAATTGTCATTTCAGAATTGATGGAAACTGCAGCGATGGCTGGAAGTGCCCGTTTACTGAACGAAGAATTCTGGCAAAAGGCTGAGCCATTGGTATCAAAAATATAATAACTCAACTATGGAAAAAAATAAATCGAATTTGGCTGTTTTACCTGTATTGTTTGGCTTTTTCATTATGGGATTTGCCGATGTAGTAGGCATATCAACCAGTTACGTAAAAATGGATTTTGGCCTGAGTGATTCCATGGCCAATTTATTACCGATGATGGTATTCCTTTGGTTTGCAGTGTTTTCAGTACCAACCGGAATGATGATGAGCACCATTGGACGGAAGAAAACAGTGTTGATCAGTTTAGGAATCACGATTATTGCTTTATTGGTTCCGCTAATTGCCTATCAATTCTCAGTTGTACTTTTTGCATTTGCATTGCTTGGAATTGGTAATACTATTCTACAGGTTTCCTTAAACCCTTTGCTTACCAATGTTGTAAGCGGCGAAAAACTTACCAGCAGCCTTACACTAGGCCAATTTGTAAAAGCAATTGCCTCATTTTCTGGGCCAATTATTGCAGGTATTGCTTCAGGATCTCTGGGCAACTGGAAAATGATATTTCCGATTTTTGCTTCAGTATCACTCCTTTCGAGCTTATGGTTGGTTTTTACGCCAATTCAAGAAGAAAAAACAACAAGTAACACATCCGGTTTTGTGCGGAGCTTTAGTTTATTGAAAGATCCGGTAATCCTGATGCTTTTTCTGGCCATTGTCCTTCTTGTAGGTATTGATGTTGGATTGAATACCACTTTGCCCAAGTTCCTGATGGAGAGAGCTTCGATACCGCTTGAGAAAGCAGGATTGACAACCAGCCTATACTTTGCGGCACGTACGATTGGAACCTTTGTAGGAGCAATTCTTCTAATGAAAATTTCTGGCAGGAAGTTTTATATAGCTAGTATGGTATTGGGATTAGTCGCAATGATTCTGATGATATTTACTTCGAATCTTTACGCTATTTTGACCATGGTATTTTGTTTGGGCTTGGCCATTGCAAACGTGTTTCCTATTGTTTTCTCCGCTGCTTTAAGAAAAGAACCTAACCGAGCCAATGAAGTTTCAGGCTTACTCATCATGGGGGTTGCGGGTGGGGCAATTGTTCCACCGATCATGGGTGTTGTTTCTGACTCAGCAGGCCAGATAGGTGCAATGATTGTTCTGCTAATCGCATTTATTTACTTGTTATTCAATGCAATTAGAATGAAAAAGGATTAGTGTAGCGAAGTTTAAGTATATAAACAACTGATTTAGTATAACCTATAATTTTTTGATTATGAAAGAAAAATTTTACCTGAAAAAAAGCTTTATTAAAAAAGCAACATTTGTTTTTGCTCTCGTCCTTTTAATGGTAGGGTGTTACGAATGGAAATCAATTAATCAGCCTACTTCTGCAAGCCCTAATAGTTCTTTTGAAGTAGAACTGAATCTTCAACGGCCTCAATCGGAAGATCCTTCTTCTGATCCAATTTCGGCTTACGCTTATTTCGGTGTCATACTTCCTGAGGGATGGACTATAAAAGATACTATTACTTTCGAGAAATATGGGCAAACTGAAGATCAGATAGTTAAAGATACACTTGTTTTTAGTCAAACACATGTTGAAACATTAACTGCTGATACAATGAAGGTTCCATCAGGTTATAAATGGTGGGCTGCAAAATCACTGCGTCAGGTTGAAATGATTGGATTTACTACAGGTCATTTCAAAATAAAGGTTTTTACCAACGAAGCAGTTGGTGAGTTCAAAATGAAATATGTAATGGGAGATGATGAAGGGGAACTGCCAAGATTTCCCTACTCGGATAAAGCCATCAGTAATTTTATCCCAATTACAATTGAAGATGGAACTAATGTTAAAGATATTTGGCAGAATGAAGAATGGCATGTGTATCCGAATCCTACAACTGGTATAATTTTTATTGATCAACCAAATGTTTCTGGCAATACAAAACTTAAGATTTACGACTTAAATGGACGACTTTGGAAACAAGAAATTTCAAATAAAAATAATACGTCAATAGATCTTCAGGGACTTCCTAAAGGACATTACTTTGTTGTTCTGGAAAGGGATAAGGTAATAAAAACTAAGCAAATTGTTTTGAGATAGCTATTTTCCAAGCCTGATAGCTCCAATTATAAAAAAAGCAAATCCTGAATAACTTGTGTTTCAGGATTTGCTTTTTCGAAAATAACTAAGCCATCTTATCAATTCTTCCATCGACGATACCGTAGGCAACCGATTCTTCGGCTGACATCCAGTAGTCGCGATTAAAATCTTTCATGATTTTTTCGACGGTTTGGCCACAGTTGGCAGCCAAAATCTCTGCACCAAGTTGTTTCGTCTTAATAATTTCTTCCATCTGAATTTCGATGTCGGAAGCCGGACCGCCAGCGCCTCCGCTGGGTTGGTGAATCATTACACGGGCGTGAGGAAGTATAAATCTGCGCCCTTTTGTACCTGCCGAAAGCAGAATTGATCCCATTGAGGCTGCGAGACCGGTACAAATTGTAGACACAGGGCTGCTGATTCCCTTAATGGCATCATAGATAGTGAAACCCGAAGTGACATAGCCGCCGGGGCTGTTGATAAACAACTGAATTTCCTTTCCTGGTTCTTCCATCTCAAGGTATAATAGCCTGTCAATGATGTGCTTTGCCGAATGATCGTCAACCTGCCCCCAAAGAAAAATCTTTCTTTCGCTCAGAATCTTTTTATCAATTATATCCTGAAGTTTAAACTTATTTTTCATACCAAAATGCAATGTTTTGATTGTTTAAATTTTGATTAAAGATAAAAAGTTCTTGGCAAACCGTGCAACGCGCCAACATCTAAAAGATAAAATTCATTTTTAGTCTGGTTTTTGGTTTTAGTTTGTGGATGCAATAAATTAAAATTCAATGCTTTCACCTCCAATTCTTGCTTTGTTTAGTTTCAACACCGGATAGGGACATTCCCAGCAGTCAGATTGAATAAAACCAATTCCCGGAGCCAGCCAAATATCGTGTTCGTCGTCAATTGCGTCAGGAATATCGAAGTAAAAACGGTAGCAATTGGTTATTTTTTTCCCATTGATCGTGATGGTGTCGTTTTTGCTGGCGAGTTTAACGGTGTATGAATTATATTTCCAGCTTGAATTCAGTTTTCCTCCCAGGTTAAATTCCATTGTTTCAGCACTGGCACCCCATTCAATTACATAAACCTTGTAGTTTTCAACCCGGTAATAAGCGGTGTCGTTTCCGGTTACCAGTACAAAATACGACTTCCCGTTAACGGTTTTTTCCCCAACAATTTCTTTTTTTTGCGAATAGTCGAATTCCCAGTAATTACCAACTTCGAGTGGCAGATAATTGGCCGAAGGAACCGATATTGTGTCTTCGTCTTTGCATGCCGAAAAAATTAGGAAAAGTATTGCAATAAATCCAAGGTGTTTTTTCATCATGTTTATTTAATTTGTTTTTTTTGAAGAGATGTGCGACCAGTTGTATTGGTTGCGTATGGGTTCTAAAAGTTGTAAAACATTAATTTAATCACGGTGATACGGGCTATTTCAGGCTGAATAAAACTAAATTAGCAAATTCAATCGGCAGGCATGAATTTTTACCGGATCATAATCATTTTTCTTTTAGTAATCATATCTTTCGGAACAGTAGCCCAGCAAAAATTCACACTGAGCGGAACAATTGCCGATGCTTCGAACGGCGAAGATTTGTCTGGTGCGGTAGTGGCTATTCAAAATACTTCATTTGCAGCTCTGTGTAACAACTATGGCTTTTATTCTCTATCCATTCCTGAAGGAAATTACCAGATGTCTGTCAAACTTCTGGGTTACGAAACATTGGTAGTATCCGTTGAGTTGAAGGAGAATAAAACCTTAAATGTCAGCCTGAAACCGATTAGTTACGAATTAGGAAATGTAGAGATTCATGGTACGAAAAGCGATCAGAATGTAACCTCACTCGATATGGGAAGCGTGAAAATTACCCCCAAACAGGCCGAAAGCATTCCTGTTTTTTTTGGCGAGCGCGACCTGATTAAAACCATCCAGTTGATGCCGGGAGTGAAACAAGTGGGCGAGGGTAATACAGGTTTCTATGTCCGTGGTGGCGGGCTCGATCAAAACCTCATCTTGCTTGATGAAGCTCCTGTCTACAATGCCTCTCATTTATTGGGTTTTTTTTCGGTTTTTAATTCTGAAGCTATACGTGAAGCAAGTTTGCTAAAAGGTTCTATTCCTGCTGAATATGGAGGTCGTGCCTCGTCGGTACTCGATATCCGGATGAAAGAAGGAGACATGGACGATTACCACGCAACCGGAAGTGTCGGATTGATTTCCTCCAATCTTTGTCTCGAAGGACCGATCAGGAAAGATGAGGGTTCTTTTATGGTGAGTGCCAGGCGAACCTATGCCGATCTTTTCCTGAATCTTGCATCCAATGAAGACATTCGCACAGCCAAACTTTACTTCTACGATCTCAATTTAAAAGCCAACTACCGGCTGAATTCTTCGAATCGATTGTTTGTTTCGGGTTATCTTGGGCGTGATAAATTCAGGATGCAGGATCAGTTTGGATTCGATTGGGGAAGTAAGACGGTAACTGTCAGGCTCAATCACATGTTCAGCGACAAATTATTCGCAAACAGTTCGCTTATATACAGCAATTATTCTTATGAGATTGATATTTCGGGAAATAAAGATGTAGTAATGGGTTCGTATATTCAGGATTTTAATCTGAAGCATGATTTTAGCTGGTATCTGAATGCCCGAAATACGCTGAAATTCGGATTCAATGTTATTTTCCATAAAATTGTTCCCGGAGAAGTAAATGCTGCTCCCGGAAGTGTATATCATTCGTTCGAGGTGCGTCCGCGGAGAGCCATCGAAAGTGCATTGTACCTATCTAATAGCCAGCAGATTTCAAGGCGTTTGCAACTTTATTATGGACTCCGGATGGCGCTTTTTTCGAACGTTGGCCCGGGCGATTTTTACCATTTCGACGAACAAGGAACTTTGGTTGACTCTACCAGTTATAATTCTTTTAAATGGGTGAAAACACAGGGTGGGCCCGAACCAAGAATTGCGCTGAATTACAGTCTCGATTCCCGCTCTTCGCTCAAAGCTTCATATAATCATATCCATCAGTTTGTCCATTTGTTATCAAACACAACCTCTTCGACACCAACAGATGTGTGGTTGCCAACGAGCGATAATGTGAAGCCACAAATTGCAGATCAGTGGTCGGCAGGTTATTTCAGGAACAGTGCAAATAATGTATTTGAGAGTTCTGTTGAATTATATTATAAGAACCTTCAGAACCAGATCGACTATAAAAACGGAGCCGACCTTGTATTTAATAATACGGTTGAAGCAGAGCTCGTTTATGGTAAAGGTTGGGCTTACGGAGCCGAATTTTTGCTTAGAAAAAATCTCGGAAGACTGACTGGCTGGCTGGGATATACCTGGTCTAAAACCATGCGGAAATTTGAACAGATCGACGATGGAGAGCCGTTTCCTGCACGGCAGGATCGTCGACATGATGTTTCTGTTGTTGCCATGTACGATTTAACGCACAAACTAAAAATTTCGGCAACATGGGTTTACAATTCAGGAAATGCAGTAACTTTCCCCGAAGGAAAGTATGTGATTGACGGACGGGTGGTGGGCTACTATACCAAAAGGAATGGCTACCGTATGCCCGATTATCACCGGCTCGATCTTGGATTAACATGGATTACGCGAAAAACAGAACGGTTTGAGTCGAGCTGGAATTTTTCGATATACAATGCATACGGAAGAGAAAACGCTTATTTTATATCGTTCCGGCAGAAAAAAGACGACCCGGAAGTAACTGAAGCCGTGCAAATTTCTTTGTTTAAGATCATACCTTCAGTAAGTTATAAATTCAGATTTTAGGAAATTGAAAAGAGTTTTAGCCATATTTTCACTGATACTGATATTCGCGCTTGTTCCCGGATGCGAGAAAGTAATTGAATTCGACCTGGCAGATACGAAGCGGGTAGTGGTAATTGAGGCAGCCATCACCAATAAACGCAAACCATTAACTGTGCTTGTTTCGTTAACTTCACCGTATTTTCAGGCAGGAGCGCCGGAGCCGGTTTCAGGAGCAAAGGTGAACATTCATTCTGATAATGGTAAGAATTTTTACTTCACAGAATCGGCGCCCGGAATATACACTCTTGAGGATGTTATACCTACAGAAGAACGCTGGTACAATATTGATGTGGAATATAATGGAACGACCTATTCTGCCAGATCCTATATGCCCAGGCTTGTGCCTATTGCCGATCTGCAATTCAATTATTTTGATGGTCTTGGTTTTCTCGACAGCGGTTACAAGATCATTTGTTTTATTCGGGATCCGCAAAACAGTGAGAATTATTACAGAATTAAATATTTTGTCAATGGGGAGTCGGTCGACGATCATGGCGATATTTCTGTTTATTCGGATAAGCTCTTCAATGGCATGATGATTGGGTTAAACCAGGGGGCATTCGTTTTCCAGAAGACTGATACCGTTTCTGTTGAAATTCAGTCGATAGATAAAGCTGCTTATGACTACTTTTCAACTCTTAGAAGCATAACGGGGCTGGAGTCGGTGCAGGCGGCGTCTCCCGCAAATCCTACCAGTAATTTTAATAATGGTGCACTTG
>JAEWME010000381.1 GCA_023393265.1 Bacteroidota bacterium
CCTCCTGCGATGTTGTGATCGATGGTGGCAATGATCTTCACCCTTGTTTCGTTTGCCAGCGCCTGTTTTTCCAGCGATTGTAAATTCTTTCTTGCCCGCATCAGGTTGCGTTCTGCCTCCTCATCGTTCGGAACTACCGACAAAATAGTGATTGGATTCTGCGATTTGGAATTTTTTACAAACGTGGCAAATTCGAGTAAGGTCTCCATGTTGTCCATATTGGCGATCGGGATCATAATGTGCTCGCCGTCATGAACCGGATATTCGGCGTGGGGCTCTTCTTTTTCCTGCGTTACGATTTGTCGGGAAGCGCTTTCCGTAACCAGTGTGGCAATCAGGCAGGTAATTAAAATCAGCAAAATAGTTCCATTCAGTACATATTCACCAATAATTCCGGTTTGAAACCCAACCATGATCACGGCCAGCGTGGCCGCTGCGTGCGAACTGCTAAGTCCGAAAATAAGCCCTCGCTGACTTTTTGAATAGTTGAAAACTCGACTGGTTGCCGATGCTGCCAGCCATTTACCAACGAGGGCAACAACTGAAAGTGTTAAGGCGATGATCACTGCAGTTGTCCCTTTCAGAAGTACCGAAATGTCGACCAGCATGCCCACGCTGATAAGGAAAAACGGGATGAAAATAGCGTTCCCGATAAATTCGATCCGGTTCATCAGGGTCGACGAATACGGGATCAGCTTGTTTAGCGCGAGACCGGCAACAAACGCCCCGATGATGGGCTCGATGCCTGCAATTTCGGCGAGGAAAGCAGCAAAGAAAACAACAGAAAGCACAAATATGTAATGCGACGTTTTTTCACTTTCAAGTTTCTGAAAAAACCAGGCAGTTATTTTAGGAACAATCCAAAACATGATTGCTGAAAATACCGCGAGCGAACCGGCCAGTTGTGTCCAGAAAGCCCAGCTCAGTCCACCGTTATTCGAACTCAGTATGATTGCCAAAAGGATCAGAACCGCTGTGTCGGTCAGGATTGTTCCTCCGACAGTGATGGCAACTGCTTCGTTTTTGGATATGCCGAAACGGCTGACAATAGGGTAAGAAACCATGGTGTGCGTTGAAAACATACTCGAAATGAGTAAACTGGCCGTAAAGCTGTAATCGAGCAGATAATAACAAACTGGTAGCCCAATGGCCAGCGGGATGGTAAACGTCAGTACTCCGAAAACGACGCTCTTATTCCGGTTTTTCTGAAATTCTTTGAGGTCCAATTCCAAACCGGCAATGAACATGATATACAGGAGCCCGATGGTGGAGAATAATTTGACGGCTGAATTCTGTTCCAGCACATTCAATCCATGCGGCCCGATAATAACTCCTGAAATAATGAGTCCGATGATTCCGGGTATTTTTAGTTTCCGGAGCAAAATCGGCGAAAGCAAAATGATAAACAGAATGACAGAGAAAACCAGGACCGGATTTTGGAATGGTCGTTCAAATTCGTGGGCAATATGGCTAAAAAAATCAGTTGTCATCTTTCGTCTTTTTGCTTTTCTGAAACGACCAATTCTAACCGCAAGATAGTGGATTTATTGCGCTTTTGGTTCCCTTAATCATTAAAAGACATTACAAATTTTGAATCAAAATTGTTCTCAGAAATTTTAGAAAATGTCCTGCCGGTTTTTGTATTTTTTCTGATGCACAGGTAAATACGATAGAAATTTGGCCGTTTCCTTTAATAAAAGATTGATCTGAGGTTAATCGTTTTGTAATTAATTAGTTACTACTTGCAGCGAGTTTAAATGATAGGATGATATGCAGGAGGTAATCCGCAAATTAGATGTTTCCGTAATTTCCGACTTTCACCTGGCCACCATGGCCTGCAAGGCTAAACAACTCCTTAAATATTTGAAATCAATACAGCCAAAAACACTTGTTTTAAACGGCGACATCATTGATTCATGGCGCTTTAGCCGGAGTTATTTCCCAAAACCTCACCTGAAAGTAATTCGTCAGTTGCTGAAGATGATTGAGAAAGGTGTCCAGGTCGTTTACATTACCGGAAACCACGACGATGTTTTCAGAAAGTTCAACAATACGAAATTGGGTAATTTCAGGATCGTGAACCAGCTGGAGCTTATGGTTGACAACAAGAAAATATGGATTTTTCATGGCGATGTTTTCGACCACATTATCCACCACTCGCCATGGTTGGCAAAGCTTGGCGCAGCAGCTTACGGTTTTCTTACCATCCTGAATAAACTGGTTAATTTTTTCCTGAAGCTTTTCGGCGGAAAGGAAATGATCCTCTATAAGTCGATGAAAGATCGGATTAGCAAGCGGAAGCAAGTTTTGACGAACTTCGAGAAAGCGATTGGCAATGCTGCCATCAGCAGAAATGCACAGGTGGTAATCTGCGGTCACACCCACATGCCGGTTGACAAAATAATCCAGACCGACAAAGCCTCGGTACGCTACCTGAACTGCGGCGACTGGGTAGAGCATTTGTCGGCTGCTGAGTGCATCGACGGGGTTTGGAACCTGAACTTTTTTGCTCCTGAAATGACTGAAGAAGAAAGCGAGTCGCCCAATGATGAGTTGTTTATTCCCGACAAGAAGCAATTGTATAAATCGATTGTGGAAGAACTGGCAGTGGCAGCATTCTTTTGAGAATTTCCAATAACCAATATTCAATAATCAATATCCAAAGCCAGCGGAATTAGAAAGCTGCAACCACAGTAACTTCAGAATCACAGAAGCAATAAGTAACGAGAACCAAAATCGATCTGACATGAGAATTTTGTACGCCATACAAGGAACCGGAAACGGGCATTTGGCCCGTGCCACCGAAATTGTGCCCATCCTGAAGCTGATGGCCGACACCGATGTGCTGGTAAGCGGTACGCAAGCCGACCTGAAAGTCCCGTTCAAAATTGATTACAGACTTAAAGGAATGAGTTTCATTTTTGGCAAAAACGGTGGCGTCGATTTGTGGCAAACCCTTCGCAATATGTCTGTATTTCAAATGATGAGCGACATTCGTTCGCTCCCTGTCGATCAGTATGATTTGATCATCAACGATTTTGAGCCGGTATCGGCATGGGCTTGCATCTTCAGGGGTAAACCGTGTGTAAGTCTGAGTCATCAAAATGCTGTTCTGCACCCCTCGGCGCCAGAACCCGAACACAACGACTGGCTGGGCAAGCTTATCCTGAAGTATTATGCTCCGGCCGGGCTCCGTTACGGCTTCAATTTTAAACCATGCTCTCCCAATATTTTCCCGCCTGTCGTTCGTCCCGACATCCGAAATGCTGAATCGTCCACACAACCGCACTATACGGTGTACCTTCCCGCATACAGCGATCAGCAGATTCAGGATGTTTTATCCAGGATTCCGGATATCGAATGGCAGGTTTTTTCCAAACATTCCAAAACTTCCTATACGGTTGGTAATACTCATTTTCAGCCGGTTTCACTGACCGAGTTTACGAAAAGCTTTTTGCACTGCACCGGACTGATTTGTACCGCTGGGTTCGAAGGTCCCGCTGAAGCCATTTACCTCGGCAAAAAATTGTGTGTCATCCCGATGAAGAACCAGTATGAGCAATATTGCAATGCGGCATACCTAAAGTCAATGGGCGTAAAAGTGCTTAACAGTTTTTCCAGAAGTGTTCCTGAGTTGACTGAGTGGGTCAAAAATGGGGAAATGATGCAGATCGAGTATCCGGATTTAACTTTTGAACTACTCGCCGACATTTTGATGAAGCACGCAAGTCCTTCCTCATTCCCCAGGTTGGACGTCGGTTTGATTTGACAACTTGCCGCTATCCCTTGTTAATCCAGAGGTTGGTTCTGTTGACGACAAACCCCTCTTTTTTCGAGATCAGTTTGATGGTAACAATAATTGAGGCTGCAACCGTTATGGCTCTCAAAATATTGGCCGTCATGTTTCCTGCGGCGCCGCCTTCCACGCTGAACAGCAACCACGAGAAATTCATCAGGACGTGCAATCCGATGTTGATCCATGCGTTGAATCGCCACTCTGCGTACAGCCAGCTAAACCAAATTGAGCCAAACGCCGTGGCCACGAAAGCGTAAAACGAACTTAACCAATTACTTCCCTGGTATAAATGCCACATGCCAAAAAAGATGGCGCAAAAAAGAGTGGCTGGTAAAAATCCCCATTTGAACCGACGAAACAGCAATCCAAATAGAAAGCTGCGCATCAACACTTCCTCGTAGAATCCGGGCTGGATGCAGTTGGTCCATATTTTCAGGAGTTTAAAATCGGAATTAAGCGGCGAAAGCAGGGCAAACCCGATAAACAGTGGAGCGGTGAATAAAATGGCAAAACCGGTCGCCTTGATGAAGTTTTTTGCCAATCCCAGTTCACGCAACATTTCGCCCTTTGCAATGATCAGTGTAACCAATATCACCGGCGAAAGACGAGCCAGGAACCAGGTCAGATACCAAAGAAATGCGTTGTCAGGGAGCCATGTTGCCCAGTTGTGGTCGAACGAATATAAGATTTTGTCGAGGTAATAAGAAAGCATGAACCCGATGAGGGTAAGCGCTGTAAGTAGTAGATTTTTCTTCATGATTAGTTCAATTTTTTTGTGATCGTTTGTTTGTGCGATATCCTTATGAATCAAAGGATATGGTGCAAATTAAAATCGAACTTTTGAACTGGAAAAATGGAAGTGACCAACTGCAAAAATGTGTGATTAACTGCCGGCGGATGGGACGAAATGCCTGTTTTTGGGATAAAATGCAACTCGTTTGGTTGCCCAAATATTAACCTCGGTCTTGTATTGACTGCTTCAACACTTTCACCATCGACCGCGATACCGGCAGTTTTTGATCGAAACCGGCGAGGCATAATTCATACGACGAACCATTCAGTAAAACCGTTTCTGCAAAATTGAGATTAACAACGTAGGAGCGGTGGATTTTGCAAAACAACTGTTCGGGCAAAACCGAAAGCACATTGTTGAGCGTATTTCGGATGATATGCCGTTGAAGATTCGCTCCGTTCCAATGCATCACTTCGATGTAATTCCCTTCCGACTTGATGAATACGATTTCGTTTTCTGGCAAAGTAACCGACGACTCGTTTTTGTTGTTGCTCTTAAAGGTGATTAATTGGACGGATTTTTCAGTTTCGTTGTTGCTGATCGGAGTTCTTTCGACCAATTTCAGTTGTATCCACTTTTGGTAGTACAGCACGGAAAATGGAACCAGTGCGATTGAAACGGTGTATTTCAGGAAATTGAGGAATGCCATGACGTCAACTTTGTAATTTCCAATTACCTGGTGGTGATAGAGCAAGCTCACCAGTGTCAGCAAAAAAACGACAAGAATCAGGCACGCAGCTTCTTTAATAATACTCCAGTTGGCGGAACTAAACCACCGTGGGAGCAACAGATGTCCGGCGGAATAAAAGGCAACGTAGCAGAGCGACGCAATCACGCCATAGCCAAATAGAAACAGGCTTTTGTTGGCCATCGAAAATCCGTAGGTGCCAAATGGTTGAAATACAAGTAAAATGAAAAAGACCATCAGCCCGATGATGCCGCCAGCAATAAATTGCTGTTTCAAAGGTGTGAGCGGGATGTGCCGAAATAGGAAGTTCGTTTTAGCCATACTTTATAAAAATAATATTCGCGCCGAATCTGCCGATCAAACCATTCCAAAAAAAACAGGATACTGAGGCGGTAATTTCAAATAAAGCCTTTCTCCGGAAGGAATTTCCAGAATCGGCGGGGCAAAAACTGGCGGTGAACTTTGGGATTTTTGCGCTCGGTGATGCAGATGCTTTTGTAGTACTGCCGCCACAACTGCTGAAACAGTTTTTCGTCTTCGGCCAGCAGCGAGGCATGCAACTGACCGTTTTGCGGATTCACCTTCAGTTCGTCGAAAACCACGCGGCTCACGGTTTTGAGGTCGTACAGGAAGCCGTAGTTTCGCTTCAGGTCATATACAATCCACACCTGGTCGGCAAACCGGTCCTGAAAATGCGGAAGGCACAGCGGCAAAACATCGTATTGCGGCGCATGCGAAGCGTAGTAGCTCCC